>JBKJQU010000099.1:0-12440 GCA_046594995.1 Aestuariivirga sp. | reverse complement strand
CGGCGCCTCCGCCACGCTGCATGCCGATCTCGATCAGGCGATGTTTTTCGATGCAAACGGGGAGTTGATCCGCTGATGGCAAAGATCACCCTCAAGAACCTGCGTCACAGCTACTATGCCAATCCGAAGTCGGACGATGACTTTGCGTTGAAGAAGGTCGACCTCGACTGGCAGGACGGCGGCGCCTATGCGCTGCTTGGCCCCTCGGGCTGCGGCAAGACCACGCTGCTGAACCTGATCTCCGGTCTTCTCGTGCCCACCGAGGGCGAAATCCTGTTCGACGGCACCGATGTCTCCAGGCTTTCGCCCGAGAAGCGCAACATCGCGCAGGTGTTCCAGTTCCCGGTCATCTACGACACCATGACAGTTTACGACAATCTGGCTTTCCCGCTGCGCAACCGGCGCGTTCCCGAAGCCGAGATCAACATCCGCGTCCGCGAGATCGCCGAAATGCTGGAACTGACGGCGACATTGCGCAACCGCGCCTCGGGACTGACCGCCGACGGCAAGCAGAAGATTTCGTTGGGCCGCGGGCTGGTCCGCGCCGATGTCAACGTCATCATGTTCGACGAGCCGTTGACCGTCATCGATCCGCATCTCAAATGGCAATTGCGCTCGAAGCTGAAGGAGCTTCACCAGCGCATCCGCCGCACCATGATCTACGTGACGCACGACCAGACCGAGGCCCTGACCTTTGCCGATCAGGTCGTCGTCATGAACAACGGCCAGGTGGTGCAAAGCGGCACGCCCATCGAACTCTTCGAAAAGCCGCGCCATACATTTGTGGGCCACTTCATCGGCTCGCCAGGCATGAACCTGCTGCCCTGCGAGGTGAAAGGCGGCAAGGCCTTCTTTGCGGGTCATGAGATCGCAACCGGCAATGCCGGGAACTACAAGGGCAAGGACGGAGCTCTGGAACTGGGCGTTCGTCCTGAGTTCGTCAGCTTCGCCAGGATGGGCATTCCCGTCGAGGTGACGAAGGTGGCGGATGCCGGCCGCTTCCGCATCGTGGAAACGCGCGCGGGCGAAAAGCTCATCAAGCTGATCGTGGCCGAAGGGGCGGACGTACCGCAGGGAAGCGCGCATCTCGCCTTCGACCGCGACCATACGCAGGTTTATGCTGGTGGCTGGATGGTGGGGGCCGAACCATGAGCAAGACCGTCAACCAGAAGGCCTGGTGGCTGGTTCTTCCCGTCTTCATCATGGTGGCGTTCAATGCGCTGATCCCGCTGATGACGGTCGTCAATTATTCGGTGCAGGAGAGCTTCGGCAACAACGAATTCTTCTGGTCTGGCACCGTATGGTTCCAGCAATTGCTGGCAGACGACCAGTTCCATGACTCGCTGATCCGGCAGATCATCTTCACGTCGATCGTGCTGGCGATCCAGGTGCCGCTGGGCCTCTCGATTGCGCTCTGCATGCCGAAGAAGGGGCCATGGGTTTCGGTCTGCCTCGTGCTCATGGCGCTGCCGCTACTGGTGCCGTGGAATGTGGTGGGCTCCATGTGGAACATCATGGCGCTTCCCGATATCGGCCTTCTCGGCAAGGGCCTCAACGCCCTGGGCATCCCCTTCAACTATACGCGCCAGCCGATCTCCGCCTGGTTCACCGTCATCCTCATGGATGTGTGGCACTGGACGTCTCTCGTCGTGCTCCTGTGCTATGCCGGCCTCGTCTCGATCCCCGATGCCTATTATCAGGCCGCGAAGGTCGATGGCGCAAAGCCCTGGGCCGTCTTCCGCTATATCCAGCTGCCGAAGCTGAAGCATGTGCTGACGATTGCCATCCTGCTGCGCTTCATGGACAGCTTCATGATCTATACGGAAGTGATCGTGCTCACCGGCGGCGGGCCGGGCAGCGCCACCAAGTTCCTGTCGATCGACCTCGTGCAGAAGGCGCTGGGCGGCTTCGACCTTGGGCCCGCGGCGGCACTCTCGATCGTCTACTTCCTGATCATCCTGCTGATGAGCTGGCTGTTCTACACCCTCATGATGCGCAACGAGGCCAACTGAGATGACCAAGCGTTCGCTCGTTCCCATCATCTACATCATCTTCCTAATGCTGCCGATCTACTGGCTGCTCAACATGTCGTTCAAGACGACGAACGAAATCCTGGGCGGCTTCTCGATCTTCCCGAAGGAATTCACACTCGACAGCTATCGCACCATCTTCAGCGATCCCACCTGGTACATGGCCTATGTGCATTCGCTGATCTACGTGGGCCTGAACACCGTTTTCTCGATCGCGGTGGCGCTGCCCGCGGCCTATGCCTTCTCGCGCTTCCGCTTTTTAGGAGACAAGCACCTGTTCTTCTGGCTCTTGTCGAACCGCATGGCGCCGCCCGCCGTGTTCGTTCTGCCCTTCGTGCAGCTCTATTCCGCCGTGGGACTTTTCGACACGCACATCGCCGTGGCACTGGCGCATACGCTGTTCAACATTCCGCTCGCCGTGTGGATCCTCGAAGGCTTCATGTCGGGCGTGCCGAAGGAGCTGGATGAGACAGCCTATGTCGACGGCTATTCCTTCCCGGCCTTCTTTGCCAGAATCTTCATTCCGACGATCTCGGCGGGGATCGGCGTCGCGGCCTTCTTCTGCTTCATGTTCTCGTGGGTTGAGATGCTGCTGGCGAAAAACCTCACCTCGGTTGCGGCAAAGCCCATCGTGGCGGCGATGACCAAGACCTCGAGCGCTTCGGGCTATGAGCTGGGGCTTCTTGCGGCGGCGGGCGTTCTCACCATCATCCCCGGCGCCATCGTCATCTATTTCGTGCGCAACTATATCGCCAAGGGCTTTGCCCTGGGCCGCGTCTGACGGAGAATCATCATGCAGGGAACCGACCTCATCTCCTGGATGGCGTGGACATGGCCAACCGCCCTGTTCTTCATCTTCATCTTCGCATCGATCGCGGCGATGGGCGTGTGGGAATATTATGTGCCTGGCGGTGCGCCCCGGCGCGGTGTGTTCCGCCTCGATACGACGCGCGGCGACAGGCTCTTCATCACGCTGCTCGGAAGCTGCTTCATCTTCCTCGCCTGGCTGGGCTTCTATGGCACCCCGCTGTGGGGCGGACTCATACTTTCGCTCGCCTGGGGCTTCTTCGTCTTCCGCTGGGTTTGATCACTTCGCCTGAGGCGGCGGAACTGCGAAGTCGTCCGCCCGGCCCTTCGGCGCGGGTGAAGCCTGCCCGAGGCGGAACAGCTTCTCGGCCGAACTCCCCTGCGGCGCCAGCGCCCTGATGGCTTCAAGCGCGGCTGAAGCGCTGAGATCACCGCCGCTTCCCACAACGAGCATCGCGCTCACGACCACATCCTTCGGGCGAAGTGTCAGAGCCTCTCCCAGCATGGCCGTCTGCCCGAACAGCGGAACCTCGCGAGGCGGTGCGGCCGGTTGCTGGAGGCTGGTGTTCTCGGGTAGCGAGACCTTGGCGATCTTCGGCAATGCCACCTTGCCGCTTGTGATGGCCTGCAGCACAAGCTGGGCCAGCCTGTTGTTGCCCTGCTTGAAGAAGGAGATACCGTCCTTGCCGCGCAGCTTCCGCACCTTACCGGTGTCGTCCTTGCCCATGTCGGTATAGCTGCCGCCGGGATTGCTGAACTCACGCCGGATGTCGACGAAATTCATGCCGCGCGCTTCCACACGCTCGCGCTGCAACGCGGTGATCACCTGCATCGCGGCGTCATATTCCGGGTTCGCCATCGGCGGAATGCTCACCCAATAGACCTTGGCGCCTGAATCGGCCAGTTCATCGAGAAGCATATCCACCTGGGTCTTGTAGGCCGCGATCCAGCCCGGCGTATTGAAGGCATAGCGCTCGTTGCCGGAGCGGATCATCTGCCGGTCGTTGGTGCCGAGCAGTACCACGATCGCATCATAGGAATTGCTCTCGATGATCTTTGGCAGCGTCGCCACCCAGTCATAGACTTCCGGCCGCGCAAGCCCTGATTCCTCGTTGAGGCGCAACGCCACCTGATAGCGGCCATCGGGCTCGGCCATGCGAATCAGTCCGGCGCCGAGCCCGCCGCCCACGGCATCGCCCAGCACCAGAATGTCGGTCACCTGCTGGGCTTCCTCCTGTGCTGCCGCTTCCTCAATGGCGGACGACCCCATAACGGGGGTATCGGCCGTCTGCGCCATCGCGGGCGGGACGGCCAGAAGGGCAGCAAGAGCGAGAACGGTAAGGCGATCCATCAACCGCCCTTCTTGATGTGCTGCAAAAGTTTTGCGGAGGGAACGCCATTGAGCGGCAACCCGGCGGTCTTCTGGTAGGCAATGATGGCCTCATATGTCCTGGCACCGAAGCGGCCGTCGGTGCCGCCCGTCTCGAAGCCCATGGAATTCAGCCGCTTCTGAAGCTCGACCCGCTGCTCGAACGAGAGGTCGAAATCCACGCTCGGCCACGAGGCCTGGATCGGTCCCGTTCCACGGATACGGTCGCCCAGATGGCCAACCGCCAGCGCATAGGAATGCGAGATGTTGTATTCCATGATGGCAAGGAAATTGCGCGTCACCAGAAAGCGCGGGCCTTCCACGCCTTGCGGCACCATCACGAAGGCATCGGCCTGGAGTGAGCCGAACTTCGCACCATCGGCGCGCACGATGCCCAGCTTCTGCCACTCCGCCACCGTGCGCCACTTGGACCGCCCGATGAGCGCGCGGTTGAAGTTCTTGGGGAGCGTCACTTCCCAGCCCCAGGGCCGGTCGGATTTCCACCCGGCCTTGGCCAGATAGTTGGCCGTGGAGGCCAGCGCATCTTCCTTCGAATTCCAGATATCGCGCTTGCCGTCGCCCGTCCAGTCAACAGCGAAGGCATTGTACGATGTGGGGATGAACTGCGTGTGCCCCATCGCCGCCGCCCATGAGCCGGTGAAGCTGTCAGCCTTCACGATGCCGCTCTTCAGGATCCTGAAGGCCGCGACCAACTGCTCATTTGCAAATTTCTTTCGGCTGCCAGTATAGGCCAGCGTCGCCAGCGAGCGCATCACGCTCATCGAGCCCTTGTCTTTCCCGAAATTCGACTCCATGCCCCAGATGCCGAGAAGAATATGCCGGTCGACGCCATATTTCTTTTCGATGGCAGATAGCAGCTTCGCCTCTTCCGCCTTCTTGGCCTGGCCCGTCTCGATGCGGATGGGGGTTACAGCCTTTTCAAGATAGGCGAAAGTGGTGGAGGTGAATTCCGGCTGGTTTCCGGCAAGCTTCAGGACCACCGGATCGGGATCGGTGATACCGGCGAAGGCCTTGTCAAACAGATCACGCGAGAATCCTGCGGCTTTGACGCGCGGCCACAGGGTCTTCTCGATGAAGGCCTCGAACTTCGGTTCCGCGAGCGCCGGCATGGCGCAAAGCGGGGCCAGAATGGCAAGCGCGGCAAGAAGACGTCTGATCATGGCACCCCTTCGATTCGGATCACGTCGCGTGAGCCTATCAGGGAAGTGTTTCAGCCGCCAAATGCGGCTTCAATCGGGCATTGGACCCGCTTCAGGCAGCGTTGCGCTGGGCGAGCTTCCGTTCCCAGTTGAGCGCGGTTTCGACGATGAAGTCGAGGTTCTCGTGCTTGGGTTGCCAGCCGAGCACCGAGCGCACCCGGTCGGCTCCGGCAACGATCGCGACAGGATCGCCTTCGCGGCGCGGGCCATACTTCACCGGCAATGCCGCGCCGTTGACCCGCTCCACCGCCTTGATGACCTCGAGAACCGAATAGCCCTTGCCATAGCCGCAGTTGAAGATGCCACTCTCGCCACCCTTGCGGAGATGGCCCAGCGCATCGACATGGGCTGAAATCAGATCGCTCACATGAATATAGTCGCGCAGGCACGTGCCGTCGGGCGTGTCATAGTCGGTGCCATAGACCTCGAGTTCGCCGCGCTGGCCCAATGCCGTCTGGCAGGCCACCTTGATGAGATGTGTGGCGCGTGGCGTCGACTGGCCGACGCGGCCCTGCGGATCGCCGCCCGCGACATTGAAATAGCGCAGCGCGATATATTGCATGCCGTGCGCCACATGCGCATCCTTCAGCATCCATTCCGTCATCAGCTTCGACGAGCCATAGGGCGAGATCGGTGCCGGCATCGCATCCTCGAATACCGGCTGCGTCAGCGGATTGCCGTAGACGGCTGCGGTCGAGGAAAAGATGAAGCGCGGAATTTGCGCCTTCACCGCGCAAGCCATCAGCATGCGCGACTTCACCGTGTTGTTGAGATAATAACCCAGCGGATCACGCACCGAATCCGGAACCACGATCGAGCCCGCGAAATGCACGACAGCATCGAACCTGTGTTCGGCCATCAGCCTGTCCAGCAGCGCCTCATCGCCAATGTCGCCTTCGACGAGCTTGGCCCTGGGCGAAACCGACCACCAGTAGCCGGTCGAGAGATTGTCGAGCACGACCACGTCCTCATCGAGATCGGTCAGCGCCAGCACCATATGGCTGCCGATGTAGCCTGCTCCGCCCGTGACAAGAATGGTCATATGTTTCTCCTGGAACTCTATCTTCAGTCAGCCGTAACGGTTTTATTGCCACCGCGTCCAAAAACCCGAT
Organism: Aestuariivirga sp.; assembly: GCA_046594995.1. Lineage (GTDB taxonomy): Bacteria > Pseudomonadota > Alphaproteobacteria > Rhizobiales > Aestuariivirgaceae > Aestuariivirga. The sequence continues at coordinate 5,902 of JBKJQU010000099.1, read as the reverse complement.
TAAGATCGGCGCCTGTGGCAGCTATTTGGTAAACAAGAGGTAAATACATGGTCCGACCGATCAAGACAGCCGTCTTCCCCGTTGCCGGCCTCGGCACGCGCTTTCTGCCTGCCACCAAGGCCATGCCGAAGGAAATGCTTACCGTCGTCGACCGCCCGGTCATCCAGCTCGCGGTCGATGAGGCGCGCGAAGCCGGTATCGAGCATTTTGTCTTCGTGACGGGCCGCAACAAGGGCATCATCGAGGATCATTTCGACAAGCAGTTCGAGCTTGAAGCCACGCTGCGCCGGCGCGGAAAATCCGCCGAACTTAATCTCCTCGAACAGGATTTGCCGGGTGCGGGCCAGGCTAGCTTCACCCGCCAGCAGGAGCCACTGGGCCTGGGGCACGCCGTCTGGTGCGCCCGCCATCTCGTCGGACATGAGCCATTCGCATTGATGCTGCCAGACATGGTGATGCATGCGAAACCCGGCTGCCTGAAGCAGATGATCGACGTCTATAATTCCCACGGCGGCGGAAACGTGGTGGCGGTGGAAGAGGTTCCATGGGAACAGGTCCATCGCTACGGCGTCGTCGGTGCGAAGGACTGGAAGGACAATGCCTTCACCATCGACGGCATGGTGGAAAAGCCTGCGAAGGCGGCAGACGCACCGTCAAATCTCATCATATCGGGCCGCTATATCCTGCAGCCCGAAATCTTCGGCGAAATCGAGCGCCAGGAACCGGGCGCGGGTGGAGAAATCCAGATCACGGACGCGATGATCCGCCTGATGGGCCAGCAGCCCTTCTATGGCGTCAGGTATCATGGAACGACCTATGACTGCGGCGACAAGCTGGGGTTTCTCGCTGCAAATGTGGCCTTGGGTCTGGAGCGCGAAGACCTCGGTCCCCCATTCAGGGCGATGCTGGAGCGTATCCTTGCAAAGTAAGTCCTAGCGGCTGACGGTGAGGCTGGTGGAGACGCGGTGCTCGACATAGTCGTCTGCACCCTCGGCCGAATCGAGCCAGGTGAAATCATAGCCCGCCGACCATGACAGGACCGGATTGAGCTTCCACGAGAGGCCGAGACTGGCATCATAGGTCTTGTCGGCCGTGCCATCGAAATCCTCAACCTCGATCGATGCGCCTGCCAGCAGATCGACATTGTCGCGAAGGGCATGCGTGACATCGGCGCTCGCCGTCCATGTCCTCGATGCGGAAAGCGTGGCCGATGTGGTCTCATCGAGCGACGTTCCGGCCTCCATGACGACGGTGGTCAATTCCGTCGGGCTCCACGTCAGGCTGCCGGTCAGGCCGATGACGCTCGTGGCATCAAGGACATCATCCTTGTAATTGCGATGGAGATAGGTGAGGCCAAGCTCGCCCGACCACAAGGGCTCCGCCGCGATCTCGACGCCTGCCGTCACGCCGAAGCCTTGCGAATCGCGCGCGATGCCATTGCGGTCGGTTTCATCGCGGTGAATGCGCGGCGCGTAGCTTGCCTCGACATAGGGCCTGATGGCTTGCGGCTGGTTGTATGTGGTGCGAATCGAGAGTGCTGGCTCGATGTAATTGCGGTCGCTGTTGTCCTCGGTGCCGCCGCCCTGCAGCTTCACATCCTCAAAGAATTTGCCGGTCAGGCCGGTCCGCAACGTCGCCACCATGGGGCCGAAATCCTGACTGAGGGCCAAGGAACCGGATAGCGTGTGCCCGGTGCTCTCTTCGGCACCGGACTGGTCGAGACCATAGCGGGTATCGAGCGTTGCCGTCGTATGCCGCCGCACGTCGAGGCGCAGGCGCTGGAAAACATCGAGCGTCTTCGTGTCATACTCATCCTTGCCGGCATAAGAGACGAGGCCGCCATCCAGTCCGCCGGTCAGCGAATGGCGCACCCAGTTGCTTTCCACGCGGAGGCTGGGCTTGAGCTGCAGGCCCTTGCCGCTTTGCGGCTTGTCCTTGCTCTCGTTGATATTGGTCGAATAGACGGTCCCGGCCGAGATCGAAGGATAGAAACGGATGCCGGTGTTGCCGATGCCGGTTGGCGCATAGGGGTCCGCTGGCGCTGCCCTGCGCCGCGGTGGCGGAGGCGGTTCAAGCGGCACGATGGCCGCACTTTCATTTGCCTGCGGTTCGAGCGGCGCGATTTCGAGTTGGGTCTCGGTGAGTTCAGCTTTGATGGACTTCCTGACCGGCACTGCAGCAGCCGCATCCTCTGCAACGGCATCTTCGAGGACACTGCCGCGCAAGGGCGGAGCAGACTGTGCCGTGGCCATGCCTGCCCCGCCTGCAAGCAGGATGGCCGCAAACCCGGCTGCGGTGATGGCACGGCACGTCATCGAAAAGCGTTACTCCCCACGGACGGCGAAGCTAATGCCTTATGGTTAATGCCAAATTTATTCGCTGTGCCAAGGCGCTTTGCATCGCCTGCAAATCTGCATAAAAGACCATGCCATGACCAATCGTACAATTCTCAATCCCGTGCCGCTTGGCGCCCAGTGGCGCGCCTCCGCAAAACGCGCGCTCATGACCGAAACCGAAGGCATGCAGCAGCTCATTGCCGCGATGGACGGCCCCTTGGGTGACGGCCTCGTCATTGCCGTCGACCGCATCCGCAATGCCAAGGGCCGTGTCGTCCTCACAGGAATGGGCAAGAGCGGGCATATCGCCCGGAAAATCACGGCAACGTTTGCATCCACCGGAACGCCTGCCAGTTTCGTACATCCCGCCGAAGCCAGCCATGGCGATCTCGGCATGATCACGCCGGACGACGTGATCATCATGATTTCAAATTCTGGCGAGTCGCCCGAGCTTCGCGACATCCTCAGCTATTCGCGCCGCTTCGCGGTGCCGCTGATCGCCATCACATCGGTTGCAAACAGCACGCTCGGCCAGGAAGCCGATATCGTGCTGCCACTGCCGCGTGCCAAGGAAGCCTGCCCCAATGGCCTCGCACCCACAACCTCGACGCTGCTGCAACTGGCGCTGGGCGATGCGCTTGCCATGGCGCTGCTCGAGGACAAGGGCTTCAGCGCGCATGATTTCCGGAAATTTCATCCGGGCGGCAAGCTCGGCGCGCAGCTGAAACATGTGCGCGACATCATGCACCCGCGCTCGGAACTTGCACTCGGCACTGAAGCGACACTGATGTCGGAAGCGCTGATCCTGATGACGCAGCGAAGCTATGGCTGCCTGGGCGTGATCGATTCAGACGGACGTCTGGCGGGCATCGTCACCGACGGCGACCTTCGCCGCCACATGGCGCCCGATCTCCTCAATCTCACGGCCGGCGAAGTGATGACCCGTTCACCCAAGGCCATCGACCCAGATGCGCTGACGTCCGAAGCGCTGGAGCAACTCAACAGCCTGCGCATCACCAGCCTGTTCGTCATCGACGAAGACAGGCGCCTGCTGGGCCTTATCCATATCCACGACCTGCTGCGCATCGGGTTGATCTGAGCAACTTGCGTGCTTTGCCAGACGGAAGGACTTGGGCGTTCGGCCCAGTTGCTTCCGGAAAAGCCTGGTCATGTGCTGCTGGTCTGAAAAACCGGATTCAAACGCGACATAAGCCAGCGGGATGGTGGTTGTGGTGAGCAGATGCACCGCGTGCTGTATGCGCCGGCCGATTACAAAGGCATAAGGCGTACTACCTGTCATCGCCAGGAAGACATCCGTCAACCGGGTAATCCCAAGGCCCGATTCCCGGCTCAGATCGTGAAGCGTCACATTGCTCCGGAAATGTGCCTCCACATAATCGAGCGCACGCTTGAGGCGGGGATCAGCCGTGTTCTGCGGAACAAGCGGAAGCGGCTTTCGCGACCACAGGCTTGTGGCGATCTCGATTGCCAGAAGCCTGATCACGGAATCGGAAAAGAGCGAACCCTTGCGCTTGGAGGGATCAAGTTCGCGCCCAAGCATCGTCATGAGGGTGGCAATCTCGGAATTCGGATGATAGTTTTTGGGAACGAGGCAGCCATCCAGGAAACTTCCCGAAACCAACTCTGGGCAGTAATCCAGAAACAGCGTGGTATCGAACTCAGCTAGAATGGAATGCTGCACGCCACTCGCAAGTTGCCATGAAAAATGCGCTTCGACGCCAGCTGGAACAAGGCAGATTTCGCCGGGCGCGGTGAGGCGATGATCGATGATGCCATCCATCGCCGTCCGGTGCGCGATCGTTCCTGTCAGCTCAAGCGTAATCGTGTTTCGATCCGTCTTCGTGAACAGGACATCATTTGACACGTCGTGGGCAGCGACGATTCGTAACGATTTCCAGTTCAGGTTATCGCTGGTCTTGCTCGACAGTTGACCGAAATATCTGCCGACACTCTTGAATATCTTTGACAACGCGATCTCCCTTCGCAGCACGGGAGATAGGCGGAATGGCAGCAACCAGCCAATCAACACCAAGCAATGCGGCGTGAGCGGAAAACACACCGGATTGCACGGATGCGTGATGGTGTGTCCTGAACTGTGTGACCTGGCGGCGTTTCAAGACCCGACTCGAACCAGAACCGCCTCCGCAACGAGAAGGAAGCCGGACTTTCGTCCGGCTCCCATTTAGGTGTCACATCTACCAGATTAAACAACCTGGAAGAGTTTACTTGGACTGGCTGTTGTCCCCGCCTTGGTCGTTTTCCATCATCTGGCGCAAAAGCCGCTGATAGTTGGTGAGCGAGGCGACCTGCATCTTCATGATGTTCATTTGGTCTTCCATCATCTGATCGGTCATCTGGTAGAACATCCGACGCATCTCCTCGACCTTGATCGAATGCTCGGTGCTTTCCGCAAAGGCGGGCGCCGACAGTGCGGAAGCAAGAACAATGGCCGCAATAAACTTCTTCATGATGTGCTCCTGAATTGTTGCAATTGGCGCATGACGAATGCCGTGACCAATCACCCTGCAAGTATCATTTTGCCCGCAAGGCGGCTTGTCGATTCAGGTGCATTCTTGGCGAATATTTCACCGGCAGCGAACATCGGCAGTAGTTTCTAACAACAGCCTAGACAGCACTCACCACCAGCCGCGAACCGTCGACTGCGGTGACCTTCACGCGAGCGCCCGATGGAAGATCGGGACCTTCGATTTCCCAGACCGTGTCATCGATCGACAGCCGGCCCAGGCCATTCCTGATCGGGTCTTTCAGTGTGTAGCTCTTGCCGAGATAATTGTACTGGCGTTTGTTGAGATGCGGGTTGTCTTCGGGCTCGTTGGCGGGGCCCTTGTAGAAGCGGCGGCCGCCATAGACGCTGATGGCAGCAACCAGCGCGAAAATCATCAATTCGGCCTGCCACGGCAGGTCGAACACGATGTCGACAAGACCCGTGACCGCCGCGGCGAAGGCGAGCCACATGAAGAAAATGCCTGGTGCGAGGAGTTCAAGGAACAGGAACAGGCCAGCCGCCACCCACCACAGCCAGTCGCCGAGCAAAGGAAAGAATTCAGCCATATTGAGGTCCTTCAGCTCCGGGGCGGGACGTTGGGCACGCTTGCGCCGCGACGTGCGTTGGATGACGGAGCCTGCCCGCCAAAGGCTTCCTTCGCGATCTCGGCGATGCCGCCAATCGAACCGATCACCGATGCGGCCTCGAGCGGCAGCATGAGAATCTTCTGGTTGGGCGATGTGGCGATCGCTTCCAGCGCCTTGATGTAATTGTTGGCGACGAAATAGTTGATCGCCTGAACATCGCCCGCCGCGATGGCGTTCGACACCATCTCGGTGGCCTTGGCTTCGGCCTCGGCAAACCGCTCGCGCGCTTCGGCATCGCGGAAGGCTGCTTCCTTGCGGCCCTCGGCTTCCAGCACCACGGCCTGCTTCTGGCCTTCGGCTTTGAGGATTGCGGCGGCACGGAGCCCTTCGGCTTCCAGAATGGCGGCGCGCTTTTCGCGCTCGGCCTTCATCTGCCGCGCCATCGAGTCGAT
>JBKJQU010000422.1:0-15295 GCA_046594995.1 Aestuariivirga sp. | reverse complement strand
TAAAGATGCGGGCGATGAACCGCTCGCCATATTTCTCCAGCGTCTCCTCGATCCGCCGGATGTCGATCACGTCATTGCCGATGCCAATAATCATCTGAGGCCCCGGCTCCCCGGCTTGATAGCAGGAGTCGCTGCCAGTTCCGCCGGCAGGTCATCCGCTGCATAGGTCGGAATGTCGAGCGTGGTCAGCGCCGCCAGCGGAAACCCAATGTCCGCCTTGCCGCCTGACCGGTCGATCAGGCAGGCCGCTCCCACCGTGATGCCGCCTTCATCATTGATGCCAGCGATGCACTCGCGGGAAGAAAGCCCTGTCGTGACGATGTCCTCGACCATCAAAACCCGCGCATCCCGGGCAATCGAGAAGCCGCGCCGCAGCACCAGCCTGCCATCCACCCGCTCGAAGAATATGGCCGGCACGCCTAGCTGCCGCCCCATCTCATAACCGACGACGACACCGCCCATCGCGGGCGATGCCACGAGGTCGATCTGGCTCGTCACCTTGGCCTTTACCTTTTCAGCGAGAGAGGCACAAAGCCGTCCCGCCCGCGCGGCATCCATCAGCACCCGTGCGCACTGCAGGTAGCGGCTCGAATGCAAGCCTGATGACAGGATGAAATGTCCCTCCAGCAGTGCGCCCGCATCGCGGAATTCGTTCAGAACCTCTTCGTGTGTCAGCATGATGCCCCCGCCTAGCCAGTCTTCCGCGACACCACGCTCACCGCACTCCGGCTCCGCAGTCCCGCCATGATTTCATTGAGATGCTTCAGATCATGGACCTCAACCGTAATGTCCAGATCGAAGAAATCGCGTGCTCCCTCGCGTGCCACCATCTGCAGCGCATCGATGTTGCCGCCCTGGTCGCCGATGGCCTGCGCCACCTGCGCCAGCGAGCCAACTTCGTTAAGGATCGAAACGCTGATCCGCGCCGGATAGCGCTGCTCTTCCGCACCCGTATCCCAGGCAAGGTCCACCCAGCGTTCCGGCTGGTTGTCGAACTGCTCCAGCGCCTTGGCGAAAATCGGATAGATGGTGATTCCCGCCCCCGGCATGATGATGCCCACGATGCGCTCGCCCGGAACCGCCCCCGTGTCGGGCGAAATCGTCAGTGCCGTCGTGCGCGAAACGCCGCGCACTGGAATGGAGTAATCGTCGGTACTGTCCGATTTCTTGGGTTGCGCCTTGCGCCGAAGCTCCCTCAGCTTGGTGTCATCGATGGTAAGGCCCATCGCCTTCAGCACGTCTACCGCCGCGAGTTCGCCGCGCCCCACAGCCGCCAGCGCATCGTCCACATTCTTGTGCCCCAGACGCGGCATGGCTGTCGCCACTTCCTTTTCCACGAAGGGCCGGTCGATTTTTCCCAGCATCTTTTCGAGAATCTCGCGGCCAAGCCCGGCAAACTGCTTGCGCGCCGCGGCCCGCGTCGCCCGCCTGATGGCCGCGCGCGCCTTGCCCGTCACCGCAAGGCCCTCCCACGCCGCGGGCGGTGATTGCGCTTCCGAGCGGATGATATCCACCTCGTCGCCGTTCTGCAGTTCGGTGACAAGCGGCGCATGGCTGCCGTTCACCTTGGCGCCCACGCAACTGTCGCCCACGGAAGTATGCACGGCATAGGCAAAGTCGATGGGCGTGGCGCCCCTCGGCAGGGCGATCAGCTTGCCCTTGGGCGTAAAGCAGAACACCTGGTCATGAAACAGTTCAAGCTTCGTATGCTCGAGAAATTCGCGCGGAGATTCACCCTCCTGCAGCATCTCGACCAGATGCCTGAGCCAACGATAGGCGTTGGACTCGGCTGCCGGCGCCTTGAATCCGTCGAGCGCCTCCTTGGCATCGGGCGCGTCCTTGTAGATCGCGTGTGCCGCAACGCCCCGCTCGGCAATCTCATGCATCAGCCGCGTGCGGATCTGCATTTCGACGCGCATGTGATGCGGCCCGATCACCGTCGTGTGGATCGAACGATAGTCATTCTGCTTCGGGGTCGAGATGTAATCCTTGAAGCGCCCCGGCACGGCGCGATAGGTGCGGTGAACGATTCCGAGCGAGCGGTAGCACTGATCCACCGTGCCCACGAGCACGCGAAACCCGAAGATGTCGGAGAGCTGGCCAAGCGACAGAAGCTTTCGCTCCATCTTGCGGAAGATCGAATAAGGCCGCTTCTCGCGCCCGTGCACCTCCGCCTTGATGCCGTTGTCGGCAAGCTTCTGCGTCAGCTCCTGCTCGATGGATTTGAGAATGTCGCCGCTCTCGGCATGAAGCTTCGCCAGCCGGTCGGTAATGATGCGGTTCGCCTCGGGGTTCAGAACCTTGAAGGCGATGTCCTCAAGCTCATCGCGCACTGCCTGCATGCCCATGCGTCCAGCCAGCGGCGCATAGATTTCCATCGTCTCCTGCGCGATGCGCGCACTCTTCTCGGGCTTCACATGCCCCAGCGTGCGCATGTTGTGCAGCCGGTCCGCCAGCTTCACCAGCAGCACGCGCACGTCCTTCGACATGGCGAGCAGCAGCTTTCGCAGGTTCTCGGCCTGCGCGGCTTCCTTGGTCACGAGATCGAGCTTGGCGATCTTGGTCAGCCCGTCGACCAGCGAGGCGATTTCAGGCCCGAACTTCTCCTCGATCTCCTGATGTGTGGCTTCGGTGTCTTCCACCGTGTCATGCAGCAGGGCGGCGGCAATCGTCGCCGCATCGAGCTTCATTTCGGTGAGGATTGCGGCCACCTCGAGCGGATGGTTGAAATAGGCTTCCCCGCTCGCGCGCTTCTGATTGCCGTGCGCCTTCATCGCATAGACATAGGCCCGGTTAAGGAGGTCCTCATCCGCGTCCGGATCATACTTCATGACCCGTTCGACCAGTTCATATTGCCGCATCATGGCGTTAGCTTACGATAAAAAAGGCCGGACGCGAGTGGTCCGGCCTTGATATTTTTGAAGCGTCGCCTGCGTGGCGCGCAATTGGCCTCAGTAGCCGTTGCGCTGGCTGCCGGGGCTTTCCGCAGGCGGCATGCCTTCGAGGCCGCGCAGCAGGTCTTCTTCCGTCATCTTTTCCATTTCCGGCTGGTCAGGGTCAGACTGGTCATTGACCATGACCATGTCGCCGGACTGCTGGATCAGCGGCACTTCGGTCGCTTCCGGCTCGTCCACTTCAACATGCTTCTGCATGGAGTGGATATATTCCTCGCGCAGGTCTTCCGGAACGATGGTTTCGTCCGCAATCTCGCGGAGCGCCACAACCGGGTTCTTGTCGTTGTCGCGTTCGACGGTGATGGGCGCACCCTGCGACACCATGCGGGCGCGGTGGGCGGCGAGCAGAACCAGCTCGAAGCGATTGGGAAGCTTGTCGATGCAGTCTTCAACGGTGACGCGCGCCATGGGGCTCGTGCACTCCTCTTGAATTGACGGGAATTTACGGGTCTTAGAAGCATTTTACGGCCAAATCAAGCCCGGCCTTGACAAATCGGCAAGCGTTGATCTGAGCTTGATGCCATGACTGACCGAACCGACAGGCCCAACTCCATCCCCTGGCCGCCGATGATCTATGTCGGATTTGCCATCGCCAGCGTTCTCCTCCACAAGCTGATGCCGCTCGGCTGGCCCAGTGGCGCGTTCCGAATCGTGTTGGCCGCCATTGGTCTTTGCCTCATCTGCGCGGGAATCGCGCTGGAGCTCGTCACCGCCCTTATCTTCCGCCGCCACCGCACGACAATCCTGCCGAACCGGGGCGCCACCACGCTCATTACCGAGGGCCCTTTCGCAAAATCGCGGAATCCGATTTACCTCGGCAACACCTTCCTGCTGCTGGGCGCAGGCCTGCTTTCAGGCATCGCGTGGTTCATCCCAGCGGCCCTCTCTGCCGCCTTTGCCACGCAGAAACTCGCCATCGAACGCGAGGAACGCCACCTGGGTGCGCGCTTCGGCAAGGCATGGGAAGACTATGCCGCGCGCACGCCGCGCTGGCTGTTCCTCAAGTAGTTCACCACGGCCAGCCACGCCGCATATAGCGGTGATACGGAGTTCGCACTCCATGCCGGGCATAGAAGCCCTGTAGCTCGGGATCATCCTCGTCCACCATCCAGAACACTTGGCCTGCGCCAATGGCGTCGCCGTGGGCATAGACACCCTTGAGCAAGGCCGCGCCCACGCCCCGCCCGCGCGCTTCTGGCACCACGTACAGATCCTGCAGGAAAAGAATGTCCTCTCCCGTCCACGCGAAGGGCGTGCGGCTGACGATGGCGATCCCAACCGCGTCTTCGCCATCGAAAGCCATCAGCGACCACAGCCCGCTGTCCGCCATCGCAATTTTTTGCCATGTGGAATCGCTGATCTCGCCGGGAACCGAGCCTCCCATATGCGCCTGCCAACCCTGCCATAGCGCCATCCATCGGGCACGGTCATTCACGCCAGCCAGACGGATGCTCAGCGTACCAGCCACAGCGCCGCCAGTCCCAGAAAGGCGAAGAAGCCAACCACATCCGTGACCGTCGTCACGAAAGTGCCTGAAGCAATCGCAGGGTCGATATCGAAGTGGTCGAGCGTCAGCGGCACGATGATCCCGGCCAGAGCCGCCGCCACAAGGTTGATCACCATCGCCGCCGCGATGACAAGGCCAAGCTGGTCCGAGCCGAACCACGCCCAGGCGAACAGCCCCATGATGATCGCGAACAACACGCCATTGATGAGGCCCACGGCACATTCGCGCGTCGCCACCTTGATGGCGTTGATCGGGCTCAGCGTGCGCGTGGCGAGAGCCCGCACCGCCACCGTCATCGTCTGCGTTCCTGCATTGCCGCCCATCGAGGCGACGATTGGCATCAGGATCGCCAGCGCCACCATCTGATCCAGCGTTGCGTCGAACCACGAGATCACCCACGAAGCGAGAATAGCCGTCGCGAGATTGATGAACAGCCATGAAAACCTTAAGCGCGTCGTATCCCACACGCTGCCGGTGATCGACTCCTCGGCGCCCACGCCGCCAAGGTGAAGCACCTGTTCTTCCGCTTCTTCCTGGATCACCTCGACGATGTCGTCCGCCATCACCGTGCCCACCAGCCGGCCGTTCTCATCCGTCACCGCAGCAGAGACGAGATTGTACTTTTCGAACTTGTAGGCGACGTCATCCTGCTGGTCGGTAACCTTGAACACCGTCTGCTCATCGTCCATGATCGCATCGATGGACTTCTCGCGCGCCGCCCGCATCAGTCGCGACACAGGAATATTGCCAACGAGATGGAATGTCGGATCGACCACATAGATCTCGATGAAATCGTCGGGCAGGCCCTTTTCGGTCCGGATAAAGTCGGTCGCCTGCCCCGCGGTCCAGGCGGAAGGAACCGCCACGAATTCCGTTTTCATCAGGCGGCCGGCGGTATATTCCTCATAGTGCAGCCCGCGCGAAAGCGCCGCGCGGTCTTCCTTCGAGACCTTTGAGAGAATTTCGCGCTGGTCGTCATCCTCAAGGTCTTCAATGAGATAAAGTGCGTCGTCGGTGTCGAGCTTCTTGATCGCGGAAGCGATTACCTCATTGGGCAGCGCCTCCATCAGTTCGTCGCGCACACCTTCATCAAGCTCAGCGAGAGCTTCGACGTCGAAGCTCCGCCCAAGCGATGAGATGAGCTTGACGCGGTCATCCTGTTCCAGCGCTTCCAGTACGTCGGCAAGATCCGCCGCATGCAGATCGCGGATCAGCGCGCGAACCGGCTTCGCGTCGCCCGTGTCGAGCGCCTGTACCACGCGCGTGACAAAGTCAGGGTCCACCGAACCCCTTTCATCATGCGTGCGGATACTCTCGTGCAGGTCAGACATGCCGTGTCCCGGAAACCTCTATGCGTGCCAATCTCAAGAGGATTTCCGGAAGTTGTGCAAGGCGAAACGTGCTTGCAGAAAGCAGGAAGCCGCCCCCATCGGCTGATGGGTGCGGCTCCGTAGGATCGCGAAGTCCGGAATTCACGATCCGGTCCTGTCCATTCCGGCTACCAGTACATCCGTGGCTTGCCGGTCGACGGACGGACGCGCTGTATCAGCTGTCGGCGCGCAGCTGGTCGGCGGAGGCCTTGCCACTGCGGCGGTCGGTCACGATCTCATATGAGACCTTTTGACCGTCCCGCAAACCAGTCAAGCCGGCGCGTTCAACAGCACTGATGTGAACAAACACATCGGGCCCGCCCGAAGAGGGTTGAATGAAGCCATAGCCCTTCTGGGCGTTAAACCACTTCACGGTACCTGTTTGCACGAGAGTTCCTTTCAAGATGCAGGTGCGTCAGATGGGCGTGCCTGAAGCACAGCGCGGACCATCGGAGTTGGGGGATTGTGAGATGAAGCTGGGGCACTTGCATTTTTGAAAGCGCGGAACCGTAACCTTCGGCTGAGCCCGAGCGATCACGGTATTGGCACGCCCTCCCTGGAAAACAAGCTGTGCCGAGCAACAATTTCCAAACTCTTGAAAAGTTCCGCAGCGGCGACGCGGAATATTCGGGTTCGGCTGGGTTCCAAGGAACCCATTGTGCCTTGCAGCCGTTCAATTGCTTCAATGTTACGATCAGGAGTCACAATGGCCGAACTGAGGGTGAGAAAGCGCAAACCGCCGACCGAGCGGATCATCGACGAAACGATCGAGGATTCCTTCCCCGCGAGCGATCCGCCGGCAATCGGCCGCACCGACCGCCCAGGCACTCCGAAAGATCCGCCTGACGAGGGTGCAAATCGGCGCACGGACGAAACGAAGAAGTGAGCCCGGCCTTGCTGCAGCCCAATCTCGACTTGAATATTGAAAAAGCGCCAGTGACGGCATTACAGAAGCTGCCAGACCTGTTCGATCCGGTAAACGGCGAGACACGGCGCGCCAGCGCGACGTCGCCAGTTACATCACAGCGATTGCCTCGGAAATGCGCCAGATGGCCATGTCCGCCGGCCTGCCTGAAATCACGGCCCCGCTTGAACAAGTCTTTTACCAGGCCTGGCATGTAACAGACCGGCTTGCGAATCCCGGGGCAGACATCAAACCTAAAGTAGAGTGACAGGTGTTTACACCTGGCCAATGGGCTGCTTCAAAATACTTTTGTCTCGCTGGAACAATTCTCATTCGGCTGGATTTCAGAATTGCTTCGTCTCTCCAAGGCGAGAAGCTTTGAGCGCCCGGCCGTTCTTCTAATTGCCCCCCGGCAGAACGGCCGGGTGCCTGAATCACCTGCATAACAAGGCGGTTGGATAGGCTGGTTCATGTCCCTGAATATCGACACTGCCCGTTACAGAGATAAACCGCTCACCTTCCGCACGTTTCTTGACAATGATTATGTCGCCGAGGTTGACGGCCTGCGCGCAGGCTGGATTCTAAGTGGTGAGAAAAAGGGCGTTCGCGTTTGGTGGTGGACGATGACGGGCCCCTGCTGCGGCCACGGGCGTATTCCCAGTCACGGCGAAAGCACATCTCTCGAAGAGGCCAAGGAACAGTTCCGCGTGGCGTTCGGGCAATGGCGGCAATGGGCTCTGTCGGAAGAAGTGCCAGTCAGGTGGTTCGGTACGGCCTATCAGGCAGCGGAAAGCACTTTCCTTCCAAAGAACCCCTGAAAATCAGCCTTTTCCCGATATAAACGTTAATCGCCGCCCCCCGTTTCAACGGAGCAGGCAGCGATTGCATGAAAATTGTTATAGCCACTAAAGGCTTTAGGTAATGAGCGGACGTGCCGTGCTATCGCCGATCGGGCCAGAGGTCGGGCGCGGTGCGTATCCCGGACGTGCAGGCCGTTCCTTCGGCTTTGGCATCGGTAGCAGGCCTTCGCGCTGCATCTTCTTCCGCATCAGCTTCTTGGCGCGCCGGATCGACTCGGCCTTCTCGCGCACACGCTTTTCCGAGGGCTTTTCATAGGCGGCATGCGCCTTGATCTCGCGGAAAATGCCTTCGCGTTGCATCTTCTTTTTCAGAAAACGCAGGGCCTGGTCGATGTTGTTATCTCGAACGAAAATGCGCAATAACTTCTCCCGCCTTCAAATTGACTGGCTTTGGCGATGCCAGAAACGATTAGCGCCGGTGTGCACACCGGCGCCCCGTGAGATCCGCTGCACCCGCCACCAGTACATCCGTGGCTCGCAGGTGCTGATTGGATCGCAGTTGTTTAGCTGGTCGCCTGGAGGCGGTCAGCCGAAGACTTGCCATTGCGGCGGTCGGTCACGATCTCGTAGGAGACCTTCTGGCCTTCATTGAGACCACCAAGACCAGCACGCTCGACAGCGCTGATGTGGACGAACACGTCCGGGCCGCCCGAAGTCGGCTGAATGAAACCAAAGCCCTTCTGGGCGTTGAACCACTTGACGATACCTGTCTGCATAGTAGTTTAGATCCTTATCAAGATGCAAAAGCACGACTGTACTGTGCGACATGCACAGCACAAGAAATCGATGTTCTGGTAGTGAGGGAAAGGGCTAGTGCACTTGCATTTTAGTAAGCGCGGAGCCAAGCCAACCGGCCGAAACTCGATGACAGCTACATAGGCGCATATCGGAGGAAACACAAGCAATTCCTCACGGATGGATCACCTGCCCGGAAATAAAATGAATCTCCTCGGCCGCCAGTCATTTCCGAAGCGCCTCGATTTCGTTGGAAAGCCGCTCTTCTTCTGCTTTTCTGAGCTCCGAGGGGTCCGCGTCGTTGGCCTTGCACCAGTCCAGATCCTGGAACTGCGCCAGCAGCAAATAGCCGTTCAGGAACTGGTCCTTCAGCCGTCCGGCCGGTGTTTTCCGGATAATCGCCGCCAGTGCCTGGCGAATCTCCTCTTTCGGCGCCGGAAGCTCGGTGATGTGCCGCCCGCCACTGAACGCAAAGGGATCGGCCTCAAGAATATCGGCCGCCGTCGGCACCCTGCCCCGGCCCCACAGATGATTATAGGGCAGCTCCGGCTTGGCAAGCGTCTCTCCATAGGCATGAACCAGGAGCTGCGCCTCCTCCCGGCTCATTCTTTTCCCGAACAGGGCCTTCAGGAAGCCAAGCATGTCAGGCACTCCACCAGATGCCGTCCGCATCATGGCTTGAAAGATAATGTACGGGCGCCTGATTGGCCACAGCCGTCACACCACGAGCAGCAGTGCAAAAATCCCGGCAACGGATACCCGCGCCAGGCTCGCCAGTTCTGCGCGCCCCGTGAACCTGCCGATGCTCCGCCATGCGCCAACGCATGCAAGAATGTTGTAGGGGAGCGCGGCAAAGTGAAGAACCGTCAGCAGCACTGCCGATGATGTCAGCATGTAACCGATCAACGCCACGCCGCTCATCAGCAGGTTGATCGCAAGCCCATAGATCAGTGCATAGCCGATCAATGCACGCGCCAGCTGCAGTTCACCGCGCCACAGCTGAACGAGTTCCGATCCCATGCTCAGGCGCCAAACAGCACATTGATGAAGGTCATCACCGCCGCATAGAGCGCGGAGGACACCAGCAACAGAACAAGCACAGTTCCGGCACCCAGAACATAGCCCAGCAACACCGCCAGCCCGTCACGCTCTGCAAGTCCCAGCGCCATCACCGCGATTGCCGCAGCAGGCACGATGTTCGCCAGGGGAATGGGCAAAAACAGAACCACCGCCAGCAGAAATGCCACAAGGCCAATCACCCGCTCCGCCACATCGGATGCCACCACGAGCGAGAAGCGCGGCCGCAATACCTTCTCGAACCGCACAAGCACCGGCATCGAGCGCCGCACGAAGGTCGCCACCAGCGCCCCGTCAATCGTGCGCTTGCGGATCGTCTGCGGCAACCACAACGTCTGCCGTCCTATCATCAATTGAAATGTAAGGATGACCAGCGGCAAGCCCAGCACGGCAGAGGTTCCGGGTGGCGTGGGGATGATGTTCGGAACCGCGAAGATGAACATCAGGGCGCCGAACGCCCGTTCGCCAAGCTCGTCGACAAGTTCGCCGATGGTGAAACTCGGCCGGCCATCGAGCGAGGAAACGATATCAGTCAGCCGGCGCGGGTGGGTTTTTTCAGCCATCACGTCAGCGCTCTCCGCGTCGCGGGTGCCGTGCGCCGGACCAGGATCTTGTCGATCCGCCGCCCGTCAAGATCGAGCACTTCGAAGCAGTAGCCATGCACGATGAAGCTTTCGCCCACCTGCGGCAGACGCCCCATCTTGTCCAGCATGAAGCCTGCGACGGTCTGGTAGTCGCGCCGCTCCGGCACCTGAAGCGAAATCCGATTCATCAACAGCTCGATCGGCGCCCAGCCGGCCACCAGCAGCGAACCGTCGTCACGCTCCACGATCTCGGGCTCTGCCTCGCGATGTTCCTCCCGGAATACGCCCACGATTGCTTCCAGAATATCCGCCTCCGTCACGATGCCTTCGAAATGGCCATACTCGTCATAGATCAACCCGAAGTGAACATCCGATTCCTTCAGCTTGTTGACGACATCGAGAGCATCCACAGTATCCGGAACAATAGGAGCCTGCTTCACCAGCGACTTGATGCCCGGCACCTTCTTGCGCAGCAGCGCAACCGCAACATCCTTGGCCTGCAGCACACCTACGATGTTGTCGGGCTTGCCGTCATAAGCCACGAATCGCGAATGCCCGGACTGGCTCATCTTCTTGCCGATAGCGACTGGCGTGTCATTGACGTCGATCATGATCACGTCAGCGCGCGGTATCATGACGGAACGCACCGGCCTGTCGCCGAGGCGCATCACGCCGGCGATCATGCTGCGCTCCTCCGGTTCGATCACACCGGCGGATTCCGCTTCCGCGATCATCGAATGGATCTCCGCGTCCGTTACCGTCTCATCGCGCGCCACGCCCTGCCCCAGCAGCGCCAGCACCACGCGCCCCGAACGGTCGAGAAGCCACACGATCGGAGCGGAAACCTTGGCAAGCAGCGTCATCCCCGGCGCAACCAGGCATGCAATCCGCTCCGGGTTGCGAAGGGCGATGCGCTTGGGCACCAGTTCTCCGATGATGAGCGAAAGATAGGTGATCAAGCCGATGACGAGGCCAAACCCCAGCGCATCTGATATGGTCTCGGAGAAGCCCGCCTCGATCAGCCAGTTGGAGGCCCTTTGCCCCAGCGTCGCGCCCGACACCGCACCCGCGATGATACCGATCAGCGTGATTCCGATCTGAACGGTCGACAGGAAGCGGCCGGGGTCCATCGCGAGCAATAGCGCGCGGCGCGATCCGTGCACGCCCTGCTCCGCCATCAGCCGCAGTTTCGGAAGCCTCGAGGATGCAATGGCCAGTTCAGACATGGCGAGCAGACCGTTTATGCAGGTCAGCACCACCACGACCAGGATTTCGAAATAGGCCATCGAGTTTCCGGAACAGTTGAACTTGACGCCTGAGCGCCCAGCCGCTTTCTAGCAAAGCCTCGCAACTCATGCCACCATACGAATGTTTCGCATGCCCATGGCAATTGCCACGCATGCCAAGGGTCATTGCACCTCAAGGCGCGAACGGCCACACTCTGCCTGTTAGCCGGAGTCCGTCACTTATGCCACTTGATCCCTCCCTCGCCGACCGCCTCGCCCGTTCAGTCGCTGATGGATTCACCGATCAGATCGCCTTCACGCAGGATCTCGTGCGCTTTCCCTCGACACGTGGCAACGAGCACACCGTTCAGGACTACATGGCGCGCGCGCTGCGCAGCCGCGGCATGGCGGTTGATGTCTTCGCGATGGATCATGACGCCATCGGCCGCCATCCCGGCGGCTCATGCATATCGGACACGCATTCGAAAGCTCCCATCGTCGTCGGCATCCACCGGCCCCGGATCGAAACTGGCCGCTCGCTGATTCTGCAAGGCCATGTCGATGTCGTACCCGCTGGCCCGGAGGACATGTGGTCGACGCCACCGTATGACCCCGTGATCCGTGACGGCTGGATGTCGGGCCGTGGTGCGGGCGACATGAAGGCCGGCGTTGCCTCCGCCGTCTTCGCGCTCGATGCGCTCCGCCGCATCGGCCTTCAGCCCGCAGCCACGGTCTATATGCAGTCGGTGGTGGAGGAAGAATCGACCGGCAACGGTGCACTCATGACCCATCTTCGCGGTTACCGCGCCGATGCAGCGCTTGTTCCGGAGCCGGGCAACGAAGGCCTGACGCGCGCCAACCTCGGCGTCCTGTGGTTCCAGCTGGAAGTGCGCGGCCACCCCGTCCATGTCGCCAGCATGGGCACCGGCACCAACGCGATCGATGCCGCCTACCGCGTCGCCAACGATCTGCGGAAGCTGGAGGAATGCTGGAACGATGAGGCAAAATCTCATCCGCTGTTCGCCACCCATCACCACCCGATCAACCTCAACATCGGCAAGATCGAGGGTGGAGACTGGGCATCCTCCGTGCCAGCCTGGTGCCGCATCGATTGCCGGATCGCCTTCCTGCCCGGTATACCCGCCGCCGACGCCGCCCGCCGGATCGAGAAGGCCGTCGCTGATTTTGCGAGGTCGGACCCGTTCCTCGCCAACAATCCGCCGCGCGTCACTTTCAACGGCTTCTTCGCGGAAGGCTATCATCTGGCGGAAGGCTCTGACGCCGAGGCCATTCTGGCGGCAGCGCATTCGGGCGTCATGGGCCGCCCGCTCGCCAGCCACCTCACCACCGCCTATCTCGATTCCCGTGTTTATGCGCTCTATGACAAGATCCCGGTGCTGAACTATGGCTGCACGGCTGAAAACTACCACGGCTTCGACGAGCGGGTGAACCTTGCCTCCGTCCAGCGCACGACGGCCGTCATTGCCCGTTTCATCGCGGAATGGTGCGGGGTGGAGCCCGTCTAGGCGCGGTGTTTCGGCAGGCGCCAACATGCCTGAATCCAAGGCAGCCTTATGAAGATGTCACTTTACAAATTGCGGCTGCACGCTAATCGTGCTGCGATGCAATAAACTGACTGCGGATTGACGAAATGACGCACACGCGCCGCGAAATCATGGGCCAGGCCGCCAAGCTCGCCGCTCTCGCCGCCGCCTTCAAGACCGGTCTGCTCAGCCAGACCGTCGAGGCATCCGAACTCTACGAGGAGTTTACCGAGTTCCGAGACGATTACGTTCGCAATCTTGCCCGCGATCTGGCCTCCAGACCCTATGTGGACGAGCAGATCGAGACGCCTCCGGATTTCCAGATCACCACCTATGACCAGTACCGCGACATCCGCTTCAATCCGGAGCGTTCGGTATGGAAGGACGAGGAACACAAGTTCTCTTTCGAGATGTTCCACTTGGGCTTCCTCTTCACCAGGCCTGTCGACATCCACGTCATCGAGGGCGACAAGCAGGCCAGGCTGAAATACGACCCGAGCCTGTTCATCTTCGGTCCCCAGGCCAAGGCGCCGGATGGAAAGACTGAACTTCACTATGCCGGGTTCCGCGTCCGCTATCCGATCAACGATCCGGATGTTGCCGTCGAGTTCCTGGTCTTCCAGGGTGCATCCTATTTCCGCGCCGTGGGCCGCGGCCTGCTCTATGGACTTTCCGCGCGTGGCCTCGCAATTGATACCGGCGCGCCGTCTGGCGAGGAATTCCCGAACTTCCGCTCGTTCTGGATCAAGAAGCCGGAAGCGCCCACCGGCATCATCGTCATCGAGGCCCTGCTCGACAGCCCTTCGATCACCGGTGCCTACCGATTCTCGATCAAGCCGGGCGACGACACGCAGATGGACGTCGAAATGACACTCTATCCGCGTAAAGATTTGAACCATGTGGGCATTGCGCCGTTAACGAGCATGTTTCTGTTCAACTCGCTCAACCGCCCGGTGGAAGATTTCCGCAATGCCGTTCACGATTCGAACGGCTTGATGATGCAGAGCGGCATCGGCGAGTGGCTCTGGCGCCCTCTGTCCAATCCCAAGACGCTGCAAGTCAGCGCCTTCCAGGACATGAGCCCCCGCGGTTTCGGCCTCATGCAGCGCACCCGCCGCTACGAGGACTTCCTCGATCTTGAATCGAAATACGAGCGCCGCCCCGGCCTGTGGGTCGAACCCATCGGAGACTGGGCCGCTGGCACCATTGAGCTTTATGAAATCCCCACTGAGATCGAAACCAACGATAACATCGTCGCTTTCTGGCGGCCAAAGGAGCCTTTGAAGCAGGGCGGCAGCAACACTTTCGTCTACCGCCTGCACTGGTGTGAGAACTGGCCGGCCGGGCAGCCTGCACCACTGGCGATGGTTTCTTTTTCAGGTTCGGGGACAGATTACGACTATGCGTCCAATCCGCCAAAATATGACGTCAACAAGCGCCTCTATGTAATCGAGTTCGCGGGTGGCCCCGCCACTGGCGACCTCAAGGCCGAAGTCTCGGCCAGCGCAGGAGCAATAAGCAAGGTCGTGGCCTACCCGAACGAACAGAACAATTCCGCACGCGTGTCCTTCGCGCATGACGCGACCGGCCTTGAAATCGCGGAATTGCGCGTCGTGCTGAAGCGCGGCGATGTGGTTGCCGGCGAAACCTGGCTCTACAGGTGGACAAAACCGTGAGCACGACGCCGGCCGAATCCAGACTGGACATGCCAGCCCAGAGCCTTCGCCAATGGCAGGGTGAAAAGGTCCGCTTGTCTTCGGATCCGGCCACCTTCCGCGCGCGCGTGTTCGTGTTCGGCCTCACCTCCTTGCTGACGGGTGCTGGCACCTGGGGCATGTATCAGGTCATCAGCCCGGCCAACATCACCTGGCTGCAAATCCTGTTCTCGGCCTTATTCGCGCTCACCTTCACGTGGATTTCGTTTTCCTGCGCCAGCGCCCTGCTGGGCTTCTGGATTCTGCTGCGTAACCGCGACAGCAAGATGCAGCTTGCCGCCCACGCCCACATGGGCACCACGGCGCTGCTGATGCCGGTCTACAACGAAAGCCCGCAGCACGTATTTGCGGCCCTTGAGCGCATGGGCCGCAGCCTGCAACGGCAGGGTGCCGCGCGCCACTTCGATATTTTCGTGCTGAGCGATACGCGCCGTCCGGAAGTGGCCGCCGAAGAAGAAGCCTGTTTCGAAACTTTGCGCGCCAGGGTCTCGGGTGAAATGGGCATTTATTACCGCCGCCGCGCCGGCAATCACCACCGCAAGGCCGGCAACATCGCCGATTTCGTCACCCGCTGGGGTGCCGCCTATGACCACATGATCGTGCTCGATGCCGACAGCGACATGAGTGCCGATGCCATGATCACGCTGGCCCGCGCCATGGCGGCAGACCCGAAAGCCGGTATCATCCAGTCGCTGCCGCTGCTGCAGAACCGCTGGACGCCGTTTGCCCGCATGACGCAGTTCGCGGGCCGCGTCTATGGCCCGCTGGTGGCCGCAGGGCTTTCCGCCTGGCATGGGCGGGACGGCAATTACTGGGGCC
>JBKJQU010000413.1:0-5314 GCA_046594995.1 Aestuariivirga sp. | reverse complement strand
CGCCTCGTGGGTACTATCGCAGCCGCAACTTTGCAGTTTTGGCTCGAACCCATAACTCATCTGGGCAATAGCCTATGCCAGTGTGCCAGAGGCCCGTGCCTCGATTGGGCGCTACGTCGGTTTCTACAATGCCCGATGCCCCCATTCATCGCTTGACGGAAATACACCCGGTCAGGCTTACTTCAATGCGCAGTCACCAATCCCGGTGGCAACATAACAGAGGCAGAAATCCACTTAAGAACACCCCGCAACCTGTTCAGACAAACCGAACCACCTCTCCCAGAATGTTGGTGGCTTCTAACGCCAGCAGAGGTCGTTAGAATAGTTCGCTTCGAGGTTACGGTTTGTTACCTCAAAATCCGAGCGAGCCGGGACATTCAAAGCATCAATTGATAGTCTGCATTCAGTCCAAGGGATTTACTTTACCAGTCCGCTCGGGACGCAACCAAAGGGAGATTATCTATGCGCCACAGAGTTTCAATTGCCGCTCTCGCCCTCTCGTTCGGAATCATGGGCGTCGTGCCAGCCGGTTCTGGACTCGATGTATTCAGTGCCGCGCCGTCCTTTGCGAAGAGCGAGAGGGGTTCAAATGGTGACTCAGGTAAGTCAAAGAGCGAGAGTCAGGGTAAGTCGGGTAAGTCCTCCGACAAAAGTTCTGCGACTGGTAAGGGCGGCAAAGCCGGTGGTACCGGTAAAGTGAGTGACGAAAAATCCGTAGAAAAGGCAGCCAAGAAGGCTGCCAAGGATACCAAAAAGGCTCCCAAGGAATCTGCAAAGGCTGCTGAAAAGGCCGCAAAGGTAGCCGCCAAGGCTGCCGAAAAGGCCGCTGAAGAAGCTGCTGAAGCCGCCGAAGAAGCTGCTGAGGCTGCCGAAGAAGCCGCTGAAGAAGCCGCTGAAGCTGCTGAAGAAGCTGCCGAAGATGCCGCTGAGGATGCCGAGGAAGCCGCTGAAGAAGCTGCCGAAGACGCCGCTGAGGATGCCGACGACGTGGCAGAAGAAGCTGCTGAAGACGCGTCGGATGAGGCCTAAAGCTTTTTCAGGCTAGAAAATTCTGTTCGCAATTATAGTCGGACAAAAACCTGACTATCAAAAGCCCGCTGCTCTGGCCAGAGTGGCGGGCTTCATCATACTACCTGGAGAGGCCAGCTGGAAGAACGCTTTGCTTGGCCAGCGTCTGTTTCAACCGGCCATCTGCTGTTCTGTTTTAATCGCCAACATCGAGGCACTGCTTCTCACATCCGGCGAAGGGTCCGGCACGCTGTATGGCGGAACCGGAGACGACGTTATCTACGGCGCAGAAGGCGATGACCTGATTGAGGGTGGCCTGGGAAAAGACATCCTGCATGGCGACCATGGTGATGGATGGTACTCGTCCGTGGAGCCAGTCTTGCTCATCAGGCTTACTGGCGGGCCGGCCCTGAGCACAACGGACTTTCTCATCCTGGGAAAGTTCAGCGCGGCGTCAGACTGCCGTCGATGGTGACGATTTCGCCTGTGGCGAAGCACGCTGCACGAGAAGCGATGCGGACAGTGGCCGTCGAGTTCCCAGGCTAAGGAAACTGGCATTTTTCCTCAACAATGCCGCCCCCGGCGCATGAAAAAACATGAGTTGACGTTCTTCCTGCTGTTTCCTGCAAACAAAGCTTCGCAAAATATTAGGCACAGGCGGGAGATCATGAAAATTCTCATAGGCCTCTAAACATCTCCACAAGTCATCACGCAACGACCTCGCCACCTCGATCTGGCGCCGCGCGCGGTGATAACGTCTGAAGCAGGATCAGGACAAAGGCTGCCAGGTAGAAACTCATGGCTGTGAACTCGAGGCATTCTTCGATCACTCTCAATGCGTCGGGGTTGCCGAGTGTCACATCGAAGAAGTCACCGTCGCCGAGGTCTGACAGCAGATAGAGGCAATGAACCATAAAACCGGCAATCAGCAAATACAGCGGTCTACCTGTCACCTGCTGTGCCTTGACAAGAACGTAGAGACCAACACCAGCGATCAAAGCCATGACGATCTTCGGATCATCGTCATCGCGGATCTTGGCGGCATGCTCGTGCATCGCGAAGAGTTCATCGAGGGCAACAAGGCCCAAGGCCGCTGAACCACCAAGCCATATCATCGAGAGCCAAGCCTGGTGATGGGTGAGGATTGCCATCATCAGCGCGATGATGCAGCAGGTCCAGATCATCGATCCGGTCATGATGTCGACAGGCGACCCGTCGACCCACGGCGGAATCTTGCTGATGGCCTGAAACACAATCGTTGCTGCGAGATAGGCCGCGAAGAAGCCCAGGATTATGACACTGAGGCTGACGATGCGCTTATAGAGACCTGCTGCACGTTCCATGAAAACCTCCCGTTTTGCGTAGCTCTGTTGGACTACTTGATTAGACGCACTAGGCCGCCCGTCGAGGCAGCCTGTACGGCCGCAGGCAAGGGGACATTGCTCTCGTCGTAATCCGCGTTCATCCTGAGGACGGAAAAGGAATTAACGCTGAGCTTGCTGGTGATTACCATCGTCCATGGCGTATTGGGCGACAGCCTTCCGTAGCTGTTAAGGTGGAGTGGTGTGTTCGGCGGGTAGATTACGCCTTCGACGAACGAGGTGGAATCGCTGTTGAGGATGCTGAAATCTGCCGTGCCATTGCGCTGCTGGAAGAATACGATTCCGGCATAGGTGCCTGTCCTTGGCGCCCGCAGCTCGATGTGGCTGTCGCTATTGATGTTGAAACGCGGATTGTTGTTTCCCATCAGGTAGACCATCACGTCGTCACCTTTGAGGCGCGACTTGCTGTTGACGATGAACTCACCCTTGACCACGTAGATGCCGGGACTCATGGTAACACCCGCGCCATTGTCGAACTCAAGCTTGCCACAATAGACACCGGGATTGATGGTCTTGGTGCCCACAACTTTATGATCACCATTGACAGTGCAACTCGCCGTCGCCTGAGGCGGAGGGGGCAGGGATGCGAGAGGATCTGCGACGGCGGTGCACTTCTTTGGCGTCGGCATGAAGTTGGAACTGCTGTCATTGACATAGCCGCCCGTGAGACAGATGTTCTCTGCCGTGATGTCGCCGTTGCTATTGCCGCGCAGGGCCTCGGAATTCGACGAATTGATCTGCAACTGGCACTTGGGCGCTATGATAGCGGAATCTGAATTAATCATGACCGACTCTTTGTCAGTCCCGTGCAACGTGATCATGCAGTAGCCCTTACCAGGCTTCCGAACAGCAGTTGCCACTGCGCTGATCGTGACATCGTCAATGCCAGCGATTCGCATCAGCGAGGTGGAAACATTGCAAGATGCGCTGGCGGTGACCTTCTGGTCGACGATGGTCATAACGGGTGTGTTGGCACAGCCGCCCATGGTCAAATTGCCCGTATTGGCTTTGTTGGCAGCACTCTGTTTAGTGCTACCGGTGGCGGTGATTGCCGACAGGGCAGCGGCATCGACTGCTGCCTGCAACTCGCTTTTGCCACGAAGTGCCGTAACGTAGTCAATTGCAGCTCCTGCAGCGACCATAATCGGAATAGCAGAAAGCGCGAAGATCGTCGTGACGTTGCCTCTGTCATTTCTAGTAAACATGGACCGCTCCTGCACGTCTGTGAGCGAGCTTTTTCGCATAAGTCGATTCGGTTTGTGCAAGAAGGTCCGTAAACTTTGAACGAATTGTTCAGGCAATCGAGGTTCCAATTATGGCTGATCGCTACTCTGCGCATCTTATTTACAATTAGGAGAGCAGTATGATCGAATGCGCACGCACAACGGGTGCAAATTGTCCTAGTGACTTTAGCGGAGCCTTTATCCTCCTGATCTGTATTGCGGGTAAGAGATTTTTGGACCCGCTGGCTGGGTTCGGCGAGACCCACGAAAATTAGCTTTGCGCAGTCGAAACAGCGGTTCTCGCAATGGCGCTCGTGATCTCGAAATTATGAGTGGGGAACAGCGATCGCCGCCGCAGGCTATGGCAGGTTCATTGCCGGGACCATGGAATGCCGCCGGTCGGCCCCGTCATCGCTTGCAACGAGATATCAAGACAGGACTTCAGAGCGGCTTTCGCACCTTCAAAGGTTGTCGCATTGCTGCCCGCGCCGCCAACTGCCTCCGGGAGATGAGGACCCGAAAGGCTCCAGAACCACACGACGCGCCCGAAAGAGCGCCGCCTTGCGATGATCTCGCCAAGAATGAGGCCGCATGCTTCCACTTGAAATTGTCTGTCACCCACGGGCTTGAGTGTGAGCGTGGCATGCGCCAGTTCCCGCGCTTCAAGGCGTCGTGTCAAAGTTCACCATCGCCTCGCGGCCCGCCGCGCGGATGCCTGCGGCCACTGCTTCGGCGCGATCCACTGTCGACTGCACGACAAATCGCCACATCGGCACCGTGAGCGGCGAGGCCCTCGGCCAGCGCCTTGCCGATACCGCGTGAGCCGCCGGTGAAGATGGCGTTCTTGCCTTCAAGGCTGAAAATCCGGCGATAATTCGAGATTGCAGACATGTTATCTTCCGGCCGTGCTGTCATTTGTTTTGTCAGAATGCTTCGCGCATGATCGCGAGATAGTCATCCGCCGTTGCAATCCGCGGGTTTGTCACGTGACAATGGTCTTTGAGCGCCTCGTGCGAGACATGCTGCATCATCTCTTCCGAAACACCCATGGCGCCGAGCCCCGATGGGATGCCGATGCTGCGGTTCAGCTCTTCGATGGCCTGGTCCGGCGCCTGTCCGAAGAAGGTGGTGAGTATATCCCACTTGTGCCCAATGACCTCGCGGTTGAAGCGCAGCACGGCAGGCATGAGCACGGCGTTCAGCGTGCCGTGGTGAAGATTGAGCTGGCGGATGGCGCCCAGCGGATGGGTGAGCGCGTGAACGGCGCCTAGCCCCTTCTGGAACGCCATCGCGCCTTCGAGCGCGCACATCATCATGTCATTGCGGGCAGCCTTGTCTGCGCCATTCCGCACGGCTGCAACGAGTGAGCGCCAGCCGCGCGTCAGGCCATCTATCGCGATGGCGTCGGCCGGAGGATTGAAGGCCGAGGCCATAAAGGTTTCGAGGCAATGCGACATGGCATCCATGCCGGTGGCGGCGGTGAGAAACGGCGGCAGGCCATAGGTAAGCTCGGGATCGCACAACGCAATCGATGGCAGCATGTGAGGCGAGATGATGCCGAGCTTGCGGCCTTCCGCCGTAATGATGACGGCGGCGCGGCCCACCTCCGATCCGGTGCCCGATGTCGTGGGGATCGCGATCATGGGGCAAATGCGGCCGTGGATGCGCGAGACGCCGCCGGCGACCAGCGTATATTGCGTG
>JBKJQU010000409.1:0-2718 GCA_046594995.1 Aestuariivirga sp. | reverse complement strand
GTGAACTGGTCTCCCGCCGACACGACGACGGGCGCGCTGACGGTATTAATGCGGTCGGGCGAATTGACATCTTCTGCATACTGCGCCGCAGCCCCATCATAGGACGACCCATTGCGTAAGCTCTGGTAGAGCGTGATGCCCGGAATCTCGGACAGGGTCTGGAACTGCATTCGCAGCTTCCGGCCGTGCCAGGCGGCGGGAATCGTGAATGTACCGCCGGCATGAATCCCGTCCTCATCCGAGATGGCGGCATTGTTGCCATCGGCCAGCGCATAGGTGGCCATGGCTCAGGTGTCCATGAAGCTGAGAGCAATGCCAAGATCCGCCAGCGTTGCGTCTGTCGTTGCCGGGAACACGAAGCTCAGCCGGTCGCCCACCAGAAAAAGGGTCTCAGAAATACCAACGAAGCTGGCCGTCGTTCCCGCTGCGGCAAAGCGCACGGTACCGATGCTGGTGCCGTTCTTGCAGATGGCGATATTGATCTCAGCGGTTGCCGCGACATCGGCATGGGCATGAGAACCTGCAGCACTGGCAGGCAGTATGAGCATTTTGGTGAGCGGAATGACGATGATCTGGGAGCTTGACGGCCTGCCGGAAACTGCGGCACCGATGGTCACATATTGGGGAGGCGGCACATATTGCGCAAAGACCAGATCGTAGAGCGGTTCACCGCTGGTATTTGTTGCATCGGCATCAAAGCTCGCTGCACTCTCATGGTCCTGCCGGACGATGTAGACGCTGCCACCGGCATCCCGGACGAAGTCATAGGCGCGATAGTCGGTATTGGCCTGCCAGAGGCCCCGGAACTCGAAGCCATAGGTCATCAGCTGGTAGACGGCTTCGCCGGAAATCACGCGACCCGCATCAAAGGTTGCGGCACTGGTATGATCGACACGGACAACGTAGGCGGCGTTGCCCTGCCGGAACACGTCGTTGAGGGCATAGAGGGTGTTGGGCTGCCACGCGCCATGGACGTAGAAGGCCGCCACCGGCATGACCAGCGGCCCGATGGTCGAGCCGTCGGTCAGATGAACGGTCAGGGTGGCGCCGGTCGAGATGATGTTCGAGATGCTGACAGCCTGGGGCGGATTATCCTCAAGGCCCGTCATGCGCTGGTCGAGATGGCGGAAATTGCCATCAACCTGTGCGGCGGAGAGATTCTGCCCAATGCCCGGGCCCCATGCGCCCGCCGTGCGATAGACGATCGCCATGCTGGTTTATTCCTTGTGTTTTTGGAAGTTGCGTCAGGAGACGGTGAAGGTGCCCTTGAGGGTGTCGAACTGCACCGTCGCCATGGCTTGCGGACTGTCGTAGTGCGCGGAAATCGTCATGGTCTTGACGAAGCTCTGCTTCAGCTTGCCATTGGTGCTCGGGTACTTGACGCCCGTGTAGCTGTCGATGGTGATGGTGACAGGGGCCGGGCCTTCGTCCTGCGGATACCAGTGCGCCGCACAGCGCACACTGATGACCTTGGAGCCCGTCAGTTTGCGGACATGCCGTCCCCAGACATCGATGGTCTCGGCGCCATTGTAGCCGGTGGTATCACCACCCCAGTAGACCACACCCTTGTCGCCATCATAAATGTCGGCGCCATAACCATAGCCGATCTCCTCGAGGCTCCCCACCCCCGTGACGGTGTCGAGATCACGCATGCCGCTGCCGAACCAGTCATAGCGGATGGAGAGCAGCGTGTCGGATGCCCAGGCCACCTCCGTGATCATCTGGAACGGATCGAGCCGGACGGGATCGGAATCAGAGCCTGGCATGCCGTGTCACCACTTCAGAACGAACTTGCGCTGGTTCCCGTCGCTGCTCGTCGAGAACGTGATCGACTTGATGCGCTCCACCATCACGTAGATCTCCTTGTCGTCCGGGTTCTCGACCTTGACCTTGTCCGTCTCGCGGCTGACTTCCCGGTATTCGAGGGTGAGTTCCTGGCGCTGGGGGTCTTCATCGGTCCCCGGCTCGGCCTCGTTCTTGTTCCAGGAGATATAGCTCCAAGGGATCGGTTGCCCGATGTCTCCGGGGCCACCCCAACGCACATTGGCTGCAAGGTCCTCGTTCTCGGGCGGAATACGCGAAAGCTGCTTTGCCAGCCGGCGTTCGGTGATGGCAGTGAGAAAGCTGTAGCTGAGAACGGGTGACGGCATGTCAGCGGTCCTTCATGCGCAGGTGATGGCTTGGCTGACACGGCAACGGAACAGCGGTGAAGAACGGAGCAAAGCGTGATAGAAACCAGTGATTGAGGAGGTTCTGCGTCATGCTCATTCGCCCACCGCTACAGGAGTACCGAACCTGGGTCATGGACAGCCGGCGGTGGGAGCACTATCGGCCCAGATCAGGCGATGTGGTCGTCACAACCCACCCGAAGTGCGGCACCACATGGATGCAGCGTATCGTCAATCTATTGATCTTCCAGTCGCCCGACCCCCGTCCGGTCTCAAAGCTCTCGCCATGGTACGATATGCGGGTGGGAGTTCCCGTTGATGTCATGAACGAAGCCCTAGAGATGCAGACCCATCGCCGCGCGGTGAAGTCGCACCTGCCGTTCGCCGGGCTGCCCCTCTACGACGAGGTCCGCTACATCCATGTCGCTCGTGATGGGCGCGATGCCTGCCTGTCGTTGCATAACCATGGCACCGGTTTCACCGCCGAGATGCTCGACCGCCTCGACACGGCAGGACTGGAGGATCCTGAGATAGCAAAGCCATTCCCACG
>JBKJQU010000126.1:0-5893 GCA_046594995.1 Aestuariivirga sp. | reverse complement strand
GGCGGCTCCACCTTCAAGAATCCGCCGGGCAACAAGTCCTGGCAGCTGATCGACAAGGCCGGCATGCGCGGTTTTGCCATCGGGCCTGCCAGGGTGTCAGAGCTTCACTGCAACTTTCTGATCAACGAGGGCGGCGCCACCGCAGCCCAGATCGAGGAACTGGGCGAAACCGTGCGTGCGAAAGTGAAAGCCACGTCCGGAATCGACCTCGACTGGGAGATCAAGCGGATCGGACTCAAACCCCAGGAGGCCGCAAGATGACGAAGCGCATTCCGCAGGAGACCACCGTCGCTGTGCTCATGGGCGGCTGGTCGGCCGAGCGCCGGGTCAGCCTGTCGTCGGGCGAGGGCTGCTCGCATGCTCTCCAGCGGGCAGGTTTCAAGGTGGTGCCCGTCGATGTCACGCGCGAGCGGATCGTCTCGATCCTGCAGGACCTCCGCCCCGACGTGGCCTTCAACGCATTGCACGGAAAGTGGGGCGAGGACGGATGCTGCGCGGCGATCCTCGAAACGCTGCAGATCCCTTATACGCATTCGGGTGTCCTGGCCTCGTCGCTCGCCATGCACAAGGAAAAATCGAAGATCATTTTCCGCGAGGCGGGAATTCCCGTGGCCGAAAGCAAGCTCGTGGAGCTTGAGCAAGTTGCCTCTGCCCACCCGATGACCTTTCCCTATGTGGTGAAGCCGGTGTCCGAGGGTTCAAGCGTCGGCGTCCACATCGTCACCAGCAGTGCCAATGGCCCGCTGTCCATCGTTCTCGAACAGCGCGATATCTTCGGCACCCACGCCATGGTCGAGCGCTTCATTCCAGGCCGTGAACTCACCTGCGCGGTGATCGGCGATGTCGCCATGGGCGTTATTGACATCGTATCGAAGAGTTCCGGCTGGTACGACTATACGGCCAAATATGCGCCGGGCGGCTCGCAGCACATCCTGCCCGCTGAAATTCCAAACGATGTCTATCGGAAGTGCCAGCAATACGCCCTCAAGGCGCACAAAGCGCTGGGCTGCCGCGGCGTGTCGCGCTCGGATTTCCGCTATAACGACACGGTGAAGGATGGCGAGTTGATCCTGCTTGAAGTCAACACCCAGCCGGGCATGACAGGCACCTCGCTCGTTCCCGAACTTGCGGCCCATGCGGGCCACAGTTTTGAGGATCTCGTCACCTGGATGGTCAACGACGCGTCGCTCGACAGATGACTGAACACCAGCCACATGTTTACGAACGTGTCCGCGAAGCCACCTGGCTCGATCGCGGCAACGCCATCCGCGTTCGCATCGCGGCGCGGGCCTCGGCACTGCTGTTTCTCGGCGCGGTCATCGTCACCGGCCTCGTGCAGGGCGACTACCTCGAATACGAAGGCAGCAAGTGGCACATGCTGCCCGGCAAGGCTGCGGGCGTCGTCGGCATGGCGGCGGAAGAAATCACCATCAACGGCCTGTCGCATCACGAGCCTGAACTGCTCCTCTCTGCCATCGGCGTCGTGCCCGGCGGCTCGCTCATCGGGTTCGATGCATCGATTGCCAAGCGTATCCTCGAAAACCTGGACTGGATCGAGAGCGCAAAGGTTCAGCGCCGCTTTCCGAACCAGCTCGACATTTCAGTGCGCGAGCGCGAGCCCTTTGCCATCTGGCAGCGCGGCCAGGCGCATTATATAATTGACAGGTCAGGCGCCGCGATGAGCGGCCTTGCCGCCTCGCAACTCGTCAGCCTTCCATTGGTCACGGGCGAGGGAGCGAATGCTGCGGCGGCGGACCTCATTAACCATCTTGAAGCCTATCCCGATCTATCATTGCAGGTGAAGGCGGCGGCGCGCGTGGGCGGCAGGCGCTGGACGCTTTATCTCGATAGCGGCATCACGGTGCAGCTGCCGGAAAAGAACTGGATGCAGGCGGTTGAAAAGGTTGACGAGCTCAACCGCACGCAGCAACTCCTGTCGAAGGGAATCAAGTCGGTGGACATGCGGCTTGATGGCAGGGTGATCGTCGAAGTGGCGGAAGCCACGGTGGAGAATGATTTGAGCGGAAAGAAGACGGTGGCGAAGAGCCAGTGACTTTCCGGTGTGTGTGGGTAAGGGGTGGTTGAGTAAATGACCGTGGTACAGTTTCAGGGCAAGGGCGGCGCGCGCGGGCCTGTTGCAGCCAAGGGCGGCATCGTCGCCGCTCTCGACATCGGGTCAACCAAGATCAGCTGCCTCATCGCCGAGGCGGTCCCGCCCAAACACCGAACGTCCGAGAACGAGGACAGGAACAGCCTCCGCGTGCTGGGGGTCGGCCACCAGCTGTCGCGCGGCATCCGCGCCGGCGCCATCGTCAATGTGGACGAGGCCGAGCGTGCCATCAGGCTTGCGGTCGATGCGGCAGAGCGCATGGCCCAGCGCTCCATTACCGAAATTTACGTCAATGTGTCAGGCGGGCGTCCGCAGTCGCGGCTGTTCTCGGCTGCCGGGAAAACGCAGACAGGGCAGGTGAGCCCGCGTGACGTCGACAACGTTCTGAACACTGTGCTGGCGCAGGTCGATCCCGGCCGCCGCTCGATCCTTCATCTCGCACCCGTCCAGTATCACCTCGATGATGCGAAGGGGATCAAGGAACCGCTCGGCATGTATGGCGAAGCCCTTTCGCTCGATCTTGGCGTCGTCACCGTCGAGGCGCCGCATCTCCGCAACCTCACGCTTGCCGTCGAGCGCGCGCATCTGGCAGTTGCCGGTTTCGTCATGGCGCCCTATGCTTCGGCCAAAGCGGTTCTGGCGGAAGACGAGCGTACGCTGGGCGTCACCGTGGTCGACATGGGCGGCGCCACCACAAGCTTCGCCATCTTCCACGAGAACCATCTGGTCTTCGCCGATATCGTGCCCCTGGGCGGCCTTCACATCACCAACGACATCGCACGCGGCCTTTCCACCACCATTGCCCACGCTGAACGCATGAAGACGCTGTGGGGCTCCGCCATCGCATCCCAGATCGACGAGCGCGAAATGATTTCCGTGCCGCTTCTGGGCGAGCGCGGTGTCGATACCGTGCAGCAGGTTCCGAAATCCATGCTCACCGGAATCATCCGCCCGCGGCTTGAGGAAATCTTCGAAATGCTGCGCGACCGTCTGGAAGCCTCGGGTGTTGCCCATCTGGGCGGGCGGCGCCTCGTCATCACCGGCGGTGCCAGCCAGTTGAATGGTGTACGTGAAGTTGCAGGCCAGTGGCTGGACAGGCAGGTGCGGCTGGGCGTTCCGGCGCATGTGCAGGGCATGCCTGAGTCCGCGCATTCACCGGGCTTTGCAGTGTGCGCGGGGCTCCTTAACTATGCCCTGAAGCCCGACCAGCAATATGCGCTGCCCAAGGCCAAGGCCGACGAGGTGGCGCGTGCCCAGCACGGTTACGTACGGCGCATGGGCCGCTGGATCGCCGACAGCTTCTGATTTAATCCCGCTGGTTTGCCATTCCTCTAGGGCAGGTTTTCGCTGATTTCAGGCAAAGGCCTCCGCTTGCGTGAAGCGTCGCGCAAGGTTCTGAACGCAAGCTTAGCGAATTGAGTCAAATCGACTCACTTTGAGTCGCTTTTTCGGGGATTGGTTAGCGCGCGTTAACCATTTGTTATGGATTGGGTAAGAAATATGAGTATCGGCAAATCAATCCGGGCGCCATCATGACAATCAATCTCACCGTTCCTAATTTTTCCGATCTCAAACCGCGAATTACCGTATTCGGGGTGGGTGGCGCAGGCGGCAACGCCGTCAACAACATGATCGAGAGCAGGCTGGAAGGTGTTGAATTCGTCGTCGCCAACACCGACGCGCAGGCCTTGATGCAAAGCGCCGCCACGCGCAGGGTTCAAATGGGCACGGCCCTGACGCAGGGGTTGGGCGCCGGTTCTCAACCACAGATCGGTGCTGCTGCCGCCGAGGAGGCATTGCCTGAAATCCTCGACCATCTCGCTGGCTCCCACATGGCCTTCATTACGGCCGGCATGGGCGGCGGAACCGGCACCGGAGCCGCGCCCGTCATCGCCCGCGCCGCAAAGGAGCAGGGCATCCTCACGGTGGGCGTCGTCACGAAGCCCTTCCACTTCGAAGGCGTGCGCCGCCAGCAGACGGCCGAACGCGGCATCGAGCAGCTTGCCAAGCACGTCGATACGCTGATCGTCATTCCGAACCAAAACCTCTTCCGCGTGGCGAACGAAAAGACCACCTTCGCCGCCGCCTTCGCGATGGCGGACCAGGTGCTCTACTCGGGCGTTGCCTCCATCACCGAACTGATGACCAAGGAAGGCCTGATCAACCTCGACTTCGCCGACGTCCGCGCGATCATGAGCGAGATGGGCCGCGCCATGATGGGCACGGGCGAAGCCTCTGGTGACAAGCGCGCCATCGAAGCCGCCGAAGCTGCAATCTCGAACCCGCTGCTAGACGATGTGTCGATGCGCGGCGCGCGTGGCCTCCTGATCTCCATCACCGGCGGTCCGGACCTCACGCTTTACGAAGTCGATGAAGCCGCGACCCGTATCCGCGAGGAAGTCGACCCCGAAGCAAACATCATCCTCGGCGCCACGTTCGATGAATCGCTCGAGGGCATCATGCGCGTCTCCGTCGTTGCCACCGGCTTGGCCGCCGAAGCCCTCAAGGGCGGCAAGGCCGAAGGCGAGGAACCCCAGGAACGCGCCGAACAGCCCTCCGTCTTCGGCTTCCATGGCAAGCAGCCCGCAACCGCCAAGAAGCTCGTGCAGCCCGCTCCCATGGCAGCCCGCGTCGCCACGCCTGCGCCACAGCCGGTCATGCAGCAGCCCGTCCAGCAGGCCCCCGTGCAAAACTACGAGCAGGATGACTTCGAGCCCGGAGTCCAGCAGGAAGCCACCCGCCACCAGCCTGCCGCTCCTGTCTACCAGGCCCGCCAGGTGAGGATGCCCGCGATCGAGGAATTCCCGCCCCAGGTGAAGAAACAGATCGAAGCCCAGCAGAGCCGCATCGAATCGATCGCCGACCACGCCTCGCGCAAGAAACCTGGCCTGTTCCAGCGCCTTGCCTCAGTCGGCCTCGGCCGCAAGGATGATCCGCCGCCTGCCGCCCATCGCGAACCCTCGATCAGCATGCAGCCCGCGGCCCGTCCGCAGGTGCAGGCACGGCCGCAACCCCAGCCACAACCTCCGTCCTTGCCCGAACCGGCGCTGGACGATGACCAGCTTGAAATTCCGGCGTTCCTGCGCCGCCAAGCCAACTAGTTGATTTAATACGAAAAGCTTAAACCCGGCGGTCACACTTCCGCCGGGTTTGGCGCATTTATGGGCCGTTGTGTTCGTTGGCTTTTGAACCTCGCGAGGTTAAGACAACGATCGCGATGCGGCGGCTCGTGCGAGTCGCGCATCCGCCTTGGTCTTTCCTGTTGGGGTCGCTCGTGCCGGTTATTCGCAAGTCTGCTCAAATCGTCGGCGCGGTTCTGGTTGGCCTGTCGCTTTCTGGCTGCGCATCTTCTCTGATGGACGGGCTCTGGGGCGACAGTTCCTCCACCCAGGCCGCTTCAGTGGGCACTGGAATTTCGCCCGACATGGCAACCGCCAATGACGGTGAAGCCGTCGCCAAGCTCTACAATGAGGGCCTCGACAATCTGAAGAATGGTCAGAGCAAGTCGGCCATCAAGAATTTCGCCGAGGTCGAGCGCCAGTATCCCTATTCAAGCTGGGCCACCAAGGCCATCCTGATGCAGGCCTATGCAAATTATACCGAGGCCAAGTATGACGACGCGGTGATCTCCGCCAACCGTTTCATCACGTTGCATCCGGGTCACAAGGATGCGGGCTACGCCTATTATCTCATCGCCGTGTCCAACTATAACAAGATCAGCGACACCAGGCGCGACCAGAGTGCCACGCGCGCCGCTGTCCAGGCGCTGGAGGAGGTTGCACA
>JBKJQU010000092.1:0-2631 GCA_046594995.1 Aestuariivirga sp. | reverse complement strand
GCATTGACATGGCGACGCAGCAGGACAGCCCCGCCAGTATGAGGGCCGGATAGAGCAGCGGATGTTTCGGCAGCAGGCCCTTGGCGCCATCGGCGCGGCTTGCCGGACTTGCGGTATCGTCGAAATGCGGGCGGCGCTTCAGGAACTGCGCCAGTGGCAGCATCACCACGATGCAGATGATGCCGATCACGATATAAGTGTTGCGCCAGCCATAGGCGGCGATGCCTGCCTGCATGAAGGGCGGCCACATGGTGCCGGCCAGATAATTGCCGCTGGCGACGATCCCCACCGCAATGCCGCGGCGCTTCAGGAACCACTGTGAGGTATCAGCCACCAGCGGGCCGAAGGTGGAGGCGCTGCCCAGGAATCCGATGAACACGCCCTGCACCACCAGCAACTGCCAATAGCTTTGCGAGAAAGCCGCGAGGATGAAGCCCACGCCCAGCGCCACGCCGCTGATCGACACCGGCACCATGATGCCGAACCTGTCGGCCACGCGGCCCATCACGAAGCCACCCGCGGCAAAGCCAATGAAGGTGACGGTATAGGGCAGCGACGCGCCGGCCCGGTCGATACCGAATTCAGCCTGGATCGTCGGGATCACCACCACGACGAGCCACAGGCCGACGCCGCCGACGATTGCCAGAACCAATGAAATGAACAGGCGGGCCCAAGCGTATTTGCTATCAGGCGTATAGGCGGTTGTGATGCTCATCGGCTATCACTAGCCCCGCGCAAGGAAATGGTCAAAAAACCAGTGTCGTGATTCGCGAAGGGTAGAGGTGCGAAGGGCGCATGGACGTGATGATGCCAGGCAGGAGCCGATGGTGACGGCAAATGAAGTGAAAGCCACCCAAACGATGCCGCTGTGGTTCGCGGCAGCGGGCGTTGCTGCCATCGTGGTGGTGAATGTCATCCTTGCCGCGGTGCTGAGCAACGCCGTGACGGAACGCCTGCTGGCCCGCGAGGGTGCCGTGAAGCAGGAATTCCTGAACAGCATTCTTGCGGCGGAGGAGCACGCGGGCGCGTTGTTCGCGCAGCCAGCGCCCAGCGACGTGTTAGTCTCCTTCAGTACCCATGTGCGCAGCCTGCCGGGCATCGTGCGCGCCAACATCTATTCGCCTGACGGCTATATCCGCCATTCGACCGAGGCCAATCTGGTCGGCGTGCATTTTGCCGACAATGACGAACTGGCCCAAAGCTTCAAGGGGCAGGTCATGTCGGCGATCGAGACCGGGGAAGCCTACAAGCAGGAGCATCTGGCCCTCAACCTGCTTGAAGGCGAGCAGCTGATCGAGGCCTATATTCCGGTGCTGCAGGCCGACGGAAAGGTGGCCGCCGTCGTCGAGTTCTACCGGAAAGACCCGTGGGTGCGGGACACGGTCAGGACCATCGAACGGAGCATCTGGGTCGCCGGAGCTTTAAGCAGCCTGATCCTCGTCATCACCATGCTGCTCGCCATGTGGGCTTCCCGCCGCGCGAAAGCGTGAAGACTTACGCCGCCTTCGCCGCGGGCACCCTGCCGAGGATCAGCGACAGGTCGTCCCGGAACAGTTTCCGGGCGGCGGCGGCATCATGCGCGTTGGGAATGCGGAGTAGCGACGAGGGGTGAACCGTGATCAGCACGGGCACGCCATCGGCCGTCTGCTCGAAATGGCTGCGGCGTTTCAGAATGTCTTTCCCGTTGCCGGTCAGGGATTGCGTGGCGGTAGCGCCCAGGGCCACGAAGAGCTTTGGCTTCACCAGTGCGGTTTCGATTCGAAGCCACCATTTGCAGGCCTCGATCTCGGGCGTGTCAGGCTTCTTGTGCAGGCGGAAGGAGCCACGCGGCTCATGCTTGAAATGCTTCACCGCATTGGTGACGTAGCATTTCGCCCGGTCGATGCCGACCTCCTGCAGGAGCGTATCGAAGAGACGGCCTGCGGGACCTACGAAGGGGCGGCCGGCCAGGTCTTCCTTGTCGCCCGGCTGTTCGCCCACGAACATGATCTGCGCCTTCGCGGGCCCTTCGCCGAAAACCGTCTGTGTACCGCTCAAATAGAGCGGACAGCGCGTGCAGAGGGCGGCGGCCTCGCGCGCCTTCTCCAGCGTTGCGGGCATGGCAACTTCCGTGCCCTCCAGCAGGGGCATGTCGGACGTCAGGGTTTTTCGCGGCTTGCGGTCCATGGACGTTAGAATCCAGACCTGAGTCAAAAGGTTCCGCAGTCCGTGCCTGTGGCGCAGGGTCAGGATGGCCCGGCGCGGATTGGCAAACGAAAAAATGGAGGGGATGCCCCCGCCATGGCTCCAGCCCTTGCGGCCGTCGAAGGAGATGATGGGTGGTGATGGGCCAAAGCCACGATCGAAGACGCAGCGATTTTTGCCGGGGCCAGACTCTTTGCTTGCGCTAGCCATCGAAGGCGCTTGGGGCCTAGTGCCCAAGGGTTCTGACCGAAGCTCCCGGGTGATGGAGGTGCTGTCATTTCTCGACCCCGCAGGCGCTGCTGACCGAACCGGGCAATATGAGACGCTGTGCACATTGTCCCCTCCTTTCCGGTTTGGTTGAGTGGTATGTATTCCTATAGTGGGGAAGAAGTCAAGGAATATTTTCGGCACTTCCTGTGCAGGAGGAAAGAAAGCGGGGTCCCGGCC
>JBKJQU010000061.1:0-3542 GCA_046594995.1 Aestuariivirga sp. | reverse complement strand
TGCCTCCCCGTTGTGCAGTGCTCGCCGGACTGCCGGATGAGACGTATACGAACGGTTTTCTCATCCCCCGCAACGGCGCCCCTGTGTTCGAGCATTATCTCCGACGGGCGCAATCGCTGGCCCCTCGCCTTTTCCGCCGGCGTCGTGAAGGGATCAATTCGTGACGAATGTGAAATTTTCTCTACACCTTGGTGTTACGAATCATTGGTAAGGATTTGTTAACGGACCGCGCATAGCGGAGGCATGTTCATCATCCGGAGACCTGCGATGAGTCTGGAAGACCAGCACAAGACGGCGCATATTGCCTTTAACCGGTTTGGACTTGGGGCGAAGCCCGGCGGTATCCTCCGGATCCTCAACAACCCCAAGGCGGCGATCGAGGCGGAACTCGACACGCCGGGAATCGCGGCGATCGATCCGACAGGATTGCCGAGCTACGAGGATGCCTGTCAGGCCATTCATACCAGTTTCGAGCGCGAAAACGGCATCAAGGAACAGGAGCTGACAGCGCGGATCAATAAGCATTTGCAGCCTGAAATCGGCTTCGTCGAGCGGCTGGTGCTGTTCTTCTCCAACCACTTCTCGATGAGCATCAACAAGGATGGCGCCATCCGGGCGACGATCGGGCAACTTGAGCGCGACGTCATCCGCACAAACGTGCTGGGCTCGTTCAAGACCATGCTGACCGGCGTGATGCGCCATCCCGCGATGCTCGCTTATCTCGACAACGACGATTCGATCGGGCCCGATTCGGTGACGGGCCGTGCCTGGGGCGTGGGCCTTAACGAGAATCTGGGCCGCGAACTCCTCGAACTGCATACGCTGGGCGCCGGCGGCGGCTATACGCAAGGCGACGTCCAGGCTCTGGCACGTATTCTCACCGGCTGGTCCTACGTGCGGGGCTGGGAGGCCGACCAACTCCACAACGGCGGCAGCCCGGAAAATCGCGGCCAATTCATTTACCGCGCGGACTGGCACGAGCCCGGTGCCCAGACGCTGCTCGGCAAGTCCTACCCCAACACCGGGCTTGCACAGTGCACGGCGGCATTGGCCAACCTGGCGAGGCATCCGTCGACCGCGCAATTCCTGGCCTTCAAGCTGGTGCGCCATTTCATCACCGACTTCCCGACACCCGAACTGGTCACTCCCCTGGTCCAGGCCTATCGCAGCAGCAATGGCAATCTCAGGGCCGTGATCCAGGCACTGATCGATCTGCCGCAGGCCTGGACGCTGCCGCTCGCCAAGTTGCGAACGCCCTACGAGTTGCAGATGGCCGAGATGCGGGCCATGCTCCGGACTTATCCTGTCGACGGCCGCTGGGCCTTTTACGAACCGCTCAACGCGTTGCGGCACGCGCCATGGGAACGTCCCGCACCCGACGGTTATTCCGACGAAAGCGCCTATTGGATGGGCCCCAATGCAATGCGCATCCGGCTCGAAACGGCGCAATTGAACGCGTGGTCGCTGCAAAACATCAAGCCCTACACCCAAAGCGCGCCATGGCTCGCCAACAGGCTGTTCGGCAAAGCCCTCTCGCCCGAGTCGCGACGGGCGGTGACGCAGGCGCCGGACCTCTACCAGGGTCTTGCCATGGTCTTCATGATTCCCGAATTTCAGCGGAGGTAGCAATGTCCGGCCACGACGATCATGACGAATTTCCGCGCGTCGATGCGCGCATTGCCGAGGCTGCCCACAGCGGCTGTGCGGAATCACGGCTGCTGATGACCAGACGTTCAATGCTGGGCGTCACTGCGGCGCTGTTCACCTCGGCGTTCCTGCCCGATTTTGCCAAGGCCGCCACCGATCCAGAGGCACGTTTTTTCATCGTCGTGCTGCGCGGCGGCATGGACGGAATCGGCATGCTGGTGCCGAAGCTCGATCCGCTCTACGAGTCGGCACGCCGGCAACTGGCGCTGCCGTTCTCGCAGACGCTGTCGCTGGGTTCAGACTTCGCGCTGCATCCCAGCCTTGCACGGCTTCATGCCATGTTCAATGCCGGTGAGGCAGCCTTCGTGCCGGCGGCCGGCATTCCTTTGCGCAACCGCTCGCATTTCGAATGCCAGGACAATCTCGAGAACGGCCTGCCGGTCAACACGGTAAGCGCCACGGGCTGGCTCAACCGGCTCTTGGGATCACTGCCCGCAGGCGATCCGATCCGCGTCAAGCGCGGCATCGAGATCGGCGAAGCGCCGCTCATTCTGCGCGGCCCCGAACCGGTGCTTGGCTGGTCTCCCACCTGGTTCGACAAGGCCCATCCGGATAATATCCGTCGCTTAAGAGCGGTCTTTAGCGCGGTCGACCCCTCGCTGTGGAGTTCGCTGTCGCGTGGCATTGCCGCCGACCAGCTGGCGCTTGCCTCCGGTGCGGGCACAGGCGAGGATATCAGCGTGTTGCGCAAGGGCTTCATCGGCGCGGCCCGTCTCATGCGGGCGGAAGCGGGGCCGCGCATCGCCGTTCTGTCGGTTGGAGGCTGGGATACGCATACCCAACAGGGTGGACTTACGGGCCAGTTCAACGACCGGCTCGTCGAGCTCGACCAGGCCCTGGGCGATCTCAAGGCGGAGTTGGGGACGGCCTGGGCGAAAACGGTTACCATCTGCGTCACCGAATTCGGGCGCACCGTCATAACCAATGGCGACAACGGCACCGACCACGGTATCGGCACTGTCGCCATCCTCGCCGGCGGGGCTGTAAGAGGCGGCTTCATAGGCGATTGGCCTGGCCTGGCACCCGAAAACCTCCTCGAGGGCGACTTGCGGCCGACCGTCGATCTGCGTGGCGTGTTCAAGGGCATTCTGCGCGATCATCTCGCCATTCCGGCTGGACTTCTCGATACCACCGTGTTTCCCGATAGCGCCAGTGCGGTGGCCGTTAGCGGACTGGTTGCCACACCGGCGCCAACCTTCAGGTTGGCAGGGAACGTCTCAAGGTTGGCAAGCCCGCAGGAGCTGTCGCCCATCGCCCTCTACCGGCAGCAATATGGGCTGTAAATTCTCTTGTTTTCGCCCTGCGCCAGCATGATGGGGAAGATGAGGGATGCCCGGGGCCCTTTCCTCTCTCCGCTGGCGCGGGGCGAAGACGATTACACTGTCAACCCCGGCAGCTTCAGGCTCTGTTCCTTCGCGCATTGGACCGCGATGTCATAGCCCGCGTCGGCATGGCGCATGACGCCGGTTGCGGGGTCGTTCCACAACACGCGCTCCAGCCTGCGGGCGGCATCGTCGGTGCCGTCAGCCACGATGACCATACCGGCGTGCTGCGAATAGCCGATGCCAACGCCGCCGCCGTGGTGGATCGAGACCCATGTGGCGCCGGATGCGGTGTTCAGCAGCGCGTTGAGCAGCGGCCAATCGGATACGGCATCCGAGCCATCCAGCATTGATTCAGTTTCGCGGTTGGGCGAGGCGACGGAGCCTGAATCGAGATGGTCGCGGCCGATGACGACCGGCGCCTTCAGTTCGCCCTTGGCCACCATCTCGTTGAAGGCGAGGCCGAGCCGGTGGCGGTCGCCGAGACCCACCCAGCAGATGCGCGCCGGCAGG
>JBKJQU010000475.1:0-4012 GCA_046594995.1 Aestuariivirga sp. | reverse complement strand
GAGAGGTGACGACGGCAATTAGCTGTCATCATCATGTCGAGCGCGGAATTTTACATTGGCGACGAAGGAGCGCCAGTTGGTGTTTTGCGATAAGCGAATCTGCGTCGGCACCGACTCCATGACCGAGATGCTCATCGATACTGATGAAGCAAATGTCGCAGATGTCCGCATCAATGGTGAAAGGTCGTTCACTGCTGACCTGGGCCTGCTGCAGACACGAACAGAGATCCGTAGTTTGTCGATCTTGGCAGGCTGAGGCGCTGGCGCGGTACGAATGCTTAGTCGCACTCATCTCAAAGCCGGAACGCAGTCGATACCTTTATCAGGTGTTTACCATCTCGTGCATAGTGTGCTTGACTGGGTGCCGGAGCTGAAAGGCGTTCGCGTTGCACTGAAGCAGGCAATGGACAGCAAGCTGCTTGAGCATCGGGCATACATTCGCGCGCACGGCCAAGACATGCCGGAGATTCGCGATTGGCAGTGGGTAACCTCTGAAGCATCGCGTCAGTCTCGGCCTTCGTAGCAATGAAAGCGGCAATCGCCTTGCTGTTGTCTGAGTGTTTGCGCATCTATGTGCTCCGCGGATCTCGTTTGATGAACCCACATTTCTTCTGTACACAGATCATATCCGGTCCATAAGCAGCAGCCTGATTGCTTTTTGCGAGGCTGCGAGATCATGGGATTGTCGATCAGCGATCATGCGGCCCATTGTGATTTC
The DNA here is from genome assembly GCA_046594995.1 of Aestuariivirga sp. Taxonomy (GTDB): domain Bacteria; phylum Pseudomonadota; class Alphaproteobacteria; order Rhizobiales; family Aestuariivirgaceae; genus Aestuariivirga. The sequence goes on along the minus strand of JBKJQU010000475.1, from coordinate 3,294 downwards.
AGTTATACCAGTGTCAGGAAGGTCATTGCCCCGGACGGCTGACGCTGGAGCCACATAGCTGAAACGATGCTGCCAAGGCCTAGAGCAGCTGGATGCTGATCCATGAAGAATGCATCCATCACCGAAGCTCAGACCTATGCCGAAGGTGGCTCTCCCTGCTGTGCGGAAGACCCTCTCCGAAGCAGGATCGTCATTGTTGGCGGCACGAGCTACCTGCACGCCTAGACGGCAGAGACGGTTCTCACCGTGCAGTTGCTGCGCGAGAAGAGTGGAGTGGCCGAGAGAGATTGGCCCGGTCGGCACGTCGGCAACCGATGTCCGCCTCTTCCACTTCGCAACTGTCTTCTGATTGATTCACAGCGCTGGGCCATCGCCTTCAGGCTCTCTTGTCTATGGTATATCGCGCGACGGACTGCCGCAGTCCCCTGGATCAACCCCGAGTGCAGACCATGTGGCGCTGCCGTGAAGAACATTACCCGAAGAGCTTCCTTCCAACCGCTGGAAAAAAATGCACCATCAAATCCCAAGATCAAACAGCTAGAGGAGGTGAAGGGGACAGGCAGCATTGGCTACACACAGAACAGCGGCCAGACACCCCCTATTCTTAGCTTGAGACCGGGCGCTCGCGTGAGGACTGCAGTTTTCCGGCAAGGGCATTCCGGAGGCTGTGCATCTGGTCCAGAAGATTCAGAATGACGCCAACACCTTCGGCGTTGACACCCAGGTCCTCCTGCAATTCACGGATGAGGACGGCGCGGGCGATGTCTGCTTCGGAGAAGGCAGGCTCCGTTTCCGGTCCTTGCGGAACGAGCCATTCCTCCGCGATCCAGAATTCGAGCGTCTGCTGATCAAGGTTGCTGCGATAGAGAAAATCAAGCTTGCTGATGATCATGATGACATATCCCGGCGTGGGTCGTAGCCAGCACCCGGTGACCAGTTCCGGAGGAAGCTCTCGAGTTCGGCGTTTGGTTCGCTTGGCAGCATGAGTTTCAGCTTCACCAGCTGGTCACCGTGGCCACCGCCCTTCAACGGCATTCCCTTGCCCTTCAGGCGCAGGATGGTTCCGGTGTTGGAGCCTTTCGGCACGCTGACCAGGACGGAGCCGCTTGGCGTCGGCACCTTGATCTTCGCGCCGAGCACGGCTTCGGGCAATGTGACGGGCACCTCGACATGGATATCGTCGCTCTGCTGGACAAAAAACTGGTGAGGCCTGATCGAAATCTCGACAAGCGCATCCCCCGTCGGGCCCTCACCCCGCGACGCGGCACCCTTGCCACGCAGGCGTAGCGTCTGTCCATCCTGAACACCGGGCGGAATTGTCACCTCGATCGTGCCGCCATCGGGAAGGGTCAGGCGTTTCCGGGCACCATTCACGGCATCGAGGAAATCGATGGTCAGCTTGTAGTGCATGTCGGCACCAGGTGCACGCCGGGCCTGCTGGGCCTGGCGCCTCAGCAGTTCCGCAAGGAATTCGTCCGCTTGTGCAAAGTCGGCAAAGCCCGAGGTGTTCTCATAGGGACTGCTGCCTGCCGCTTCGGCAGCATAGTCTCTGTAGTATTTCTCGCGGGGGCGTTCGGAGCCTGAAGCGTCAATCTCTCCGCTGTCAAAGCGGCGGCGTTTTTCGGCGTCGGAAAGCAGGCTGTAAGCTCCCGCAAGGTCCTTGAATTTGGCTTCTGCAGACTTGTCACCCGGATTGAGATCCGGATGCAGCTTCTTCGCCAGCTTCCGGTATGCCTTCTGGATGTCATCGGGCGAGGCGTTGCGCGCTACGCCAAGGACGTCATAGGGATCTTTCACGAAACCTCTCGCAAATGGCAGTGTCAGCCGGTCAGCCGAAGAGCTTGCTTCCGTTTGTTCATACTGCTCCAAAACAACAGCGCGGTCCACCTTAAGGCAAGATCAGCCGCGCGCCGCACATGATGCCGCCGAGCCGTGCTGACTGATGGAAAGTGATCTCCATCGGCCATCATATATTTGCGGCGTTGCGTTTGGCGACGATGCGACTGGCCCGAAAGATGTTGAGCTCGCCTTCGGTCATCGCCTGCCAAGGCTCTTTGGTCAAAGGGACGCTGGCAACAAGGGCTATGGCCTGGTCGGCGGCAGTAACGGACAGGCCATTAGCGGTGATGGTCGCGCCGGTCGATGCACATTGGTGCTGCAAGGAAACCAGGCCCGGTGCTGCGATCTTGAGCGTCACTGACGACTTGCGCCGGTGGCCGTGCGCGAACAAGGCTTCGCCGTCCGAGTAAAGTGGCAGAGCACTTTGATTAACCATGGTGCAGCAGCAGTCCTCGGAGCCGCCAGTCTTTATGCAGTTAGAGCAATTTACCTGAAATTGCGGAGGGTCATAGGTCTAGGTCTCGGTGACGTGAAACTTGCTGCTGCCGGAGGTGCCTGGCTCGGCCTGGAGGAGTTGCCATTGGCCTGCCTCCTAGCGGCCATGGCCGGCTTGGTTGTTATAGTAGGTCTCGACCGCATATCTGGTGAGAAACGCTTGACACGATCGTCTGCAGTTCCATTCGCGGCATTTATGGCGCCTGCCTTTCTGATCATGTGGGCAGGAAAGCTGATATGGAATTCCGAATTGCTAAGGAGCTTCTAGTCCGCAAAGTTTATCGGCGAATGTCAGCATTGTCATCATTGCCTCCCTCTACACCGTCTTCGCCGTAGCTCATAATTTCAAATGCTGCAGTTTTCCCCTGGTGCCACGTAGATATAACCCTTGGCGTTCCGGATCTTCACGGCTGGTGCCGTCACTTTCCCCAGCACCTTAGCCTTCGTCTTACTGGCGGGCTTGGAGGTGGTCCTCATGAGGTGGTCTCCTGTGAATCATGCCCGCAGCGATCGCGGCACTTGTACCACCACAAGCCTTCCTTCAAACCGTGCAGGGCAGAAAACGTCAGGAGGAGCGCTTCCGGGTCACAGTAACGCTCCCTTTGCGGATGAAGTCGAATGAAAGAGAAGTGTAGTGAGAGCTTCCTGCAACTGTCAAAGGTGCGTAGGCAGATAAGCAAGCCGCTGCACAGTTTGCAAAATCTTGAATTCTCCGATCTCGACGCGCGGCAAGTCTTAGCGGGAACTGGCGCTGGCGCATCCGGGCCGCGCGATCTGGTCAGGATTTTGGGTCACCTCGGGGCATGCCGGACGGTCTTTTGGGCAAGTTCGGACTGGCCTGTCTGGGAGCCTTTGGTGCAAGGTTGGCTTGGATTGTGCCTATTGCAGGATGGTTCTTTGTACTGGGTCTGACCGATAGGGATCGGCACACTTGCGGCATTTGTCTGGTCGGGTGGGCAT
>JBKJQU010000336.1:0-7020 GCA_046594995.1 Aestuariivirga sp. | reverse complement strand
GCAAGAACACGGACAAGGCAGCCTTCATTGGTGCACAGTCACTTTACCGGCCAAAGAAGTTCGTCGACGACGATGCGACAGCATCGGACAATCTGTCGTCCCGCATCACCTACATGTTCGCGGTGTCACGCTTTGCACATTATCTTAAGGTGATGGTGCGCGACATGGTTGGCCAGACCAAGGAAAAGGAACAGCTGCAGCAGGAACTTCAGTCCTGGATCAGCAAGTATATCGATCCGCAGCCGAAGGTGTCTGACGAAATCACCAAGGCGAAGAAACCTCTGGCGGATGCCTCGATCAAGGTCGAGGAAGACGAGGAAAATCCCGGCTATTACCGGACGATCATCAAGCTGAGGCCTCATTATCAGCTTGAGGGCATGGATATCGGCCTGAGCCTCGTATCCAAGATGCCGAAGCAGAGTTGAGGGAGCACGGAGGCGCTGCGGTGTGACAACCGGGGCGTCATGATCAGGCAAGGCAGCGCCGAAGGAGGAAAGCCATGGCGATGGACATGTTCGTTAAGATTGGTGCAATCAAGGGTGAGTCGAAGGACGCCTCGCACAAGGAAGAATGCGACGTTCTCGCCTGGAGTTGGGGCATGAGCCAGAGCGGTTCCGCCCATACTGGCGGTGGCCAGGGCGCGGGCAAGGTCAATGTTCAGGATCTTTCAGTTACGAAATACATCGACAAGTCCTCGGCGGACGTCATGCTGGCTTGCTGCAAGGGTACTCACATTCCCGAGATCAAGCTCACGGTCCGCAAGGCCGGTGACAAGCCGCTCGAATATGTGATTATCACCATGACGGACTGTCTTGTCGCTTCGGTGTCGACAGGTGGGTCGGGCGGCGAAGACATGCTGACGGAAAACGTCACATTCAATTTCGCCAAGTTCAAGGTCTTCTACGAAGAACAGACGAAGTCGGGCTCCGGCGGTGCCAAGCCAGAATTCGAATGGAGCATCGAGGAAAACCAGAAGACCGGCTGATAGCTGATCGGGTGCCGGTTGCGGTCAAGCTACCGCGGCCGGCGCGTTCAGAAGCAAGTACGAGCAAGCGGGGCCACGCGAGCGGCTTCTTGCTTTCTTGCCAATTTAGCTTCCGCTGCACGAAGAACTTGGCAGGTGAAAAGTGGCGGATGGCCCACGCATAGACCGTTTTGCACCACCACTGATGCAGGTCTTTCGCGAAAGTTTCCGGAGCAAGGATTCGGAAAAGCAGGTTGACCTGCGTGACGAAAACGGCGAACGCATTGTCTCCGGGCGGCGAAGTTCCCCTCGCCGCGCTGCCACGGAATCGAGCCTGCGCGAAAATCTTTCAGAAGACCTTGGCTCGCTTCTCAACACTGTCAATCTCGCATCTTCGATCAACCTCGAAGGGCTGGACCATGTTCGGAAATCGATCATCAACTTCGGACTGGACGATCTGTCTTCCATTACGGTGGACGAGATCGCCGTCGACTCGATCGGCAACCGCCTGAAAAATGCCCTGTCCTCCTTCGAACCCCGTCTTGTTTCGGGCACCGTGGACGTGAAGCGCGAAGGCCGTCCGTCGGAGCACAAGGACATGAAGGTGAAGTTCTCGGTGCGCGCCGATATGCATGCGACGCCTGTCGATGTTCCTCTCGATTTCATCGCGGAACTCCATATTGACAGCGCCAAGATGAAAATCTCGAAGCTGTAGTCCCCATGAACCGGGAATTCCTCGATCTTTACAACAGGGAACTCCGCCTCCTCGAGGAAGGCGCAAGGGAATTCGCGGAAGATTATCCGGGTGTTGCCGACAGGCTGGGCGGGTTGAACCGCGATGCCATGGATCCCATGATCCTGGGGCTGTTGCAGGGCTCGGCCTTTCTTGCGGCCCGCGTGCAGCTGAAGATCAAGCATGAATTCCCCGAGTTCACCAGCAATCTTCTCGAGCAGCTCATTCCCAATTATCTGGCGCCGACCCCCTCGGCCCTCGTCGCCAGCGTTCTGCCGCCCTTTGATGATTCGAACCTGCTGGAAGGCATTCGCATCGAGGCGGGGGATTATCTCGATGCCCGCTATGTCGAGCGCGAGCGGCGCGTGGCCTGCCGATACCGGCTTGCATCGGGGATCACGCTTTGGCCTATCGATGTCGCCAACGTGGAGTTTCTCGGTCAGCGCGCCTCGGTGGCCGCACTTGGCATCGAGGCTGGCGGCGATGTGAGTTCCGGACTGGTGCTGACGCTGAGACGCCGCAGTGCCCTGAAGCTGGAAGACGAACCGGGTGATGCCGAGGCTGCATCAAAGCCTGAACTTCAGCTCTCTGCCTGCAAGACTGATGAGCTTACCGTGCGCATCAACGCGCCCGTTCAGGACGCGGTTCGGCTGTATGAAAAGCTCTTTGCCAATTGCAGGGCAATCTATCTCCGCCACTCGGATGAATTTGGCAATGCCGTGCTTCATCGCTTGCCGGCCGATTGTATCCGCCAACTGGGCATGGAAAACGAGGAGCCGCTCTGGCCATCTGACAGGCGGATTTTCCGGGGCTTTGACATCCTGCGCGAGATGTTCGTTCTGCCCGAAAAGTTTCTGGGTTTCCGCCTCGCTGGCCTGAGGCCATATTTCTCGCGCGTGCAGGCGAGACAGGCCGATATCATCTTCATCTTCGACAAGCCTGATGCGCGCCTGCCGTCCGTGGTGCGGCCCAACATATTTGCGCTCTACGCCGCGCCTGCCATCAATCTGTTCGAGATGCAGGCGGGCCGCGTTCCCGTGGGCGACAACGAACACGAGCACCACGTGGTGCCCGACCGGGGCCGGTCGATGGACTTCGAGCCTCACCGCATCGTCAAGGTCATGGCCCACTTCCTGGGGACCAGCGAGAAGCAGGAAGCCTTTCCGCTTTATTCCGCCCCTGGCAGCAATATCTCTGAGAGTAACGCGATTTTCTATACTGTGCGCCGCCTGATGCGGAAGCAATCGACAGAAGAAAAACGCTCCGGCAGGACGTCGAACTACGTTGGCACTGAAATGTTCATTTCGCTTGTACCTGGCGAAAAGGCGCTGGCCAACCGCAGGATATCGGAGCTCAGTGTCCGCGTCGTCTGCTCGAACCGTCATCTGACGGAGCATCTGCCGGTGGGCGAGGGCGGTGCCGATTTTACGATCGAGAGCAATACCAAGCTTCCGGTCCATTGCATCGCAGGGCCAACGCCGCCGCGCGAGTCCATCAGTCAGCGCACCTCCGCATCGCAAGGCCGGCGGGCTTCCGGTTCAACCGCCTGGCGCCTGATCAATATTCTGAGCTTCAATCATCTGGGGCTGACGGGCCGGGGAACGGAAAGTTCGGCGGCAGCACTTCGCGAACTTCTTTCGTTGTTTGCGGACCAGGCTGAAGCGGCAACCGAGAAGCGGATCGACGGGCTGCTGAAGGTCGAGAGCAAGCCTGTGGTACGGCGAATTCGCCAGCCGGATGGCGCAGCCGTGGCCCGTGGCCTCGAGGTAACTCTCACCTTCGATGAGAAGGCGTTCGAAGGCAGCGGACTGTTTCTCTATGGCGCCATTCTCGATCGTTTTCTCGCCGAATACTCCACCATCAACAGCTTCGTTCAAACCGTGGTGCGCTCCAACGAGCGCGGCGAAGTCATGCGCTGGCCACCGCGCGTGGGCAACAGGATCACCCTGTGATGGACCTTGATGCGCTGGCCCGCGAACCCTGGCGTTTCGATTTCTTCGAAGTGTTGCGCTGGTTCGAACGTGAACATCATTCAAAGCCGAGGATTGGCGACAGTGCCGCGCGCGACGAGGAAATCCTGCTTCTGGGGCAGGACCCCTTTGTGGAATTTCCGGCCTCCAACATCACCCGCTTCGAACGCGATGAGCGGGGCAGGTATCACCTCTACACGCGCTTTCTCGGTATGCTGGGGCCGCAAGGGGCGCTGCCGCTTCACACCACGCTTGAAGCGAAGTTCTTCCAGGATTCGGGCGACCCGGCGTTCACGGAGTTCCTTAATCTTTTCAACCATCGCTTCCTGCAATTGTTCTTCCGTGCGTGGTCGGATGCGCGCCCCGTGGGCCAGCACGACCGCGCGGGGGACGACCACTTCGCAAATTACTTGGGTTCTGCGGTCGGCATCGGTTCGGCGCCCTACCAGAATCGGGACAGCGTATCGGATCTCGCCAAGCTTGCATTGGCGGGGTTGCTGGGTCCGGCCGTCAGAAGTGCGTCCCGCGTCGAGAGCATGCTGGAACATGTCTTCGGCGTGTCGGCCGAAGTTCGCCAGATGATCGGCACCTGGCAGAAGCTGGAACAGTCTGACCGCACATCGCTGGGCGGCCTCAATGCCGCATTGGGCCAGGATTCGCTGATCGGCGCATCGGTCTACACCGTGCAGGACAAGTTCCAGATCCGCATCAAGGTGAAGGATCTCGCCCAGTTCGAGCAATTCCTTCCCGGCGGTGCGAACTTCGCCCCGATTGTCGATCTCATTTACTTCTATGTCGGCGACCTTCTCGAATATGAGGTCCGCCTGCTACTGCCCGCACCGCAAGCAAAGCCCGCACAACTGGGGTCATTTGGCCGTCTCGGCTGGACGACATGGATGCGCGGCGATGCCTGGCCCGCGGATTCCGAACTGCTCGAGGATTGCGCTTTCCATCCCGCCGAACGCGCCGCGCAGATGCGCAGCGAACTGGCGGAAACACATTAGCAAGGGGACAAGGACATGGCCGACATCAGCCTCGAAGCCGTCACCGGCAAATTGAACCGCATCGGCTATGACAGTTTCATGCAGGCGCTCCGCCAGGCCAAGGGCGTAGGCAATCGCAACCTGGAACTGGCGCACTGGCTGTTCCGCATCCTGCAGATGGACCGCACCGATGTGGCATTGACCGCCGATCACTTCAAGCTTGACCGCGCCAAGCTGCTGCTCGATGCGCAGGCCGTGGTCAACGGCTTTGCGATGAACAAGACGGAGATGCCGGGGATTTCCGAGGGGATCGTCGACGCGCTCGATCGCGGCTGGCATTTCGCCACCTTGATGTTCGGCGAAACGCAAATCCGGACGGGCCACATCCTTGTCGCCTGCCTGAAGGATGACAGGCTGAAGCGGACGATTCACGGTCTCTCGAAGGAATTCGCGCGGATCGACGTCGACCAGCTGACCGCCGAGCACCAGAAGTTCTGGCAGGCCTCGGAGGAAGAAAACCTCAGGCCCATGGATGGCTCTGGCGTCATTGCCGCGGGCACACCCGGCTCGGCCAAGGCGGCGGGTGCGAAGGGCAACACCGCGCTTGATCGCTTCTCGATCGATCTCACCGCCAAGGCGCTGTCCGGCACCATGGACCCCATCGTCGGGCGCGATGAGGAAATCCGCCAGGTGATCGACGTGCTCATGCGCCGGCGGCAGAACAATCCGATCCTGACCGGTGAGGCCGGCGTCGGCAAGACGGCGGTGGTTGAAGGTTTTGCCCAGCGCATCGCGGCGGGCGATGTCCCACCGCCTCTGAAGGGAAACCGGCTCTGCGCGCTGGACATTGGCCTGATGCAGGCCGGTGCCTCGATGAAGGGCGAGTTCGAGCAGCGCCTGCGTTCGGTGATCGACGAGGTGCAGGCTTCACCAACACCCATCATCCTGTTCATCGACGAAGCGCATACGCTGATCGGTGCGGGCGGTGCCGCGGGCACGGGCGATGCGGCAAATCTTCTGAAGCCCGCACTCGCGCGCGGCACGCTGAAGACCATCGCCGCGACGACATGGTCCGAATACCGCCAGCATATCGAGAAGGACCCCGCGCTGACCCGCCGCTTCCAGCCGATCCAGATCGGCGAGCCCGACGTGCCGCGCTGCTGCAACATGCTGCGCGGCCTGCTGGAGCCGATGGAGAAGCACCACAAGGTGGTCATCTCCGACAAGGCCGTGGTTTCCGCCGTGAAGCTGTCGCATCGCTATATCCCGTCCCGCCAGCTGCCGGACAAGGCGGTGAGCCTCCTCGATACCGCCTGCGCCCGTGTCGCCATTTCGCAAACGGCGACACCCGCGGCGGTGGAAGATGCCCGCGTGCTGATTTCCGCGCTCCAGAAGGAAGTGACGTCCCTTGAACGCGAGCGCGATGTGGGCGGCGCCGATGAGGACCGTATCGCCGAGGTCCACAAGGAAATTGCCGAGGACGCGGCAAAGCTGGCGGCGCTTGAATCGGAGTGGGCAAGCGAGCTTGAGAAGGTGCAGGAGATCAAGGCCCTGCGTGAGGAGATCGCCAAGGGCGGCGAGGAGGCGGAAGTCGCCCGCACGCGGCTAAAGGACAAGGTGGCGGAACTCGAAGCCATCGATCCCGCACGCCGCATGATCTATCCCTTCGTGGACGAGCAGTCGGTCGCATCCGTGGTGTCGGACTGGACTGGCATTCCGGTGGGCCGCATGGTGAAGGACGAGGTCCAGACCATCCTCAGCTTGGCAGACGTCCTGAACAAGCGCGTCGTGGGGCAGGGCCATGGCCTCGCCATGATCGCAAAGCGCATCGAAACCAATCGCGCCAAGCTTGACAATCCCAACAAGCCTATCGGCGTCTTCATGCTCGCGGGGCCATCGGGCGTCGGCAAGACCGAGACGGCGCTGGCACTGGCGGAAGCGCTTTACGGCGGCGAGCAGAACATGATCACCATCAACATGTCGGAGTTTCAGGAGGCCCATACCGTCTCGACGCTGAAAGGCGCACCTCCGGGCTATGTGGGCTATGGCGAAGGGGGCAGGCTGACAGAAGCCGTGCGGAGAAAACCCTATAGCGTGGTGCTGCTGGACGAGGTGGAAAAAGCCCATCCGGACGTGCATGAGATCTTCTTCCAGGTCTTCGACAAGGGCCAGATGGAAGATGGCACGGGCCGGATGATCGATTTCAAGAACACGCTCATCATCCTCACCACGAATGTCGGTACCGACCATATCATGCAGGCCGCGGCGAAGGGCGCTGCAAGGCCCGACGCCGAGACGCTCGCCACGGAACTCAAGCCCTATCTGCTTCAGGCGTTCCCGCCCGCACTCCTGGGCCGCATCGTGACTATC
>JBKJQU010000322.1:0-3222 GCA_046594995.1 Aestuariivirga sp. | reverse complement strand
TCGCCCTTCAGCACGGCATTGACGGCCTCGATGATCGTCTCGATGCCGGAGGTCTTTGGAATGAAGCCGGAGGCATTGAGGTTCAGGGCCTTCTGAACCAACCCATGGTCATCAGCTGCCGTGATGATGACGGCGGGAATGTTCGGATATTGCGCACGCATGTAGATGAGGCCCGAGAGGCCCTGCACGCCCGGCATGCGCAGGTCGAGCAGGATCAAGTCGTAGTCATCGTCCTTGTCGAGGAGGGCGCGCGCCGCATCGAGAGAACCCGCCTGCGAAACGGAAGCATTGGCGACCCCGCCCGAGATGGCCTGTTTCAGCGCCTCGCGAAACAGCGGGTGGTCGTCAACGATCAGAATGCGGATTGCCCCCATTATTCCAGCCCTCCCAAGCCAGTCCCCGGCATTGTGTTCCCGATGGACCATCCGATATCAAGCATGGCACCGTGTGAGGCCGGACTCAACCCAGCGCAGTATTCTTCTTTTCGTCGATGGACTGCTTGCGGTCCGTGAAAGTGCGGCGCATCCACGGCACGTCGGGGGCAGACCAGTTCGGCTTCAGTCCAACCACCATGTCGAAGAAGGCGATGGCGTTTGCCGGCACTTCCGCCACGTTCTCGCGGAAGGAATCCCAGAAGCGCGGATCGTCCGCCACGCCCGATTCCGTGGGCTCGGCATCGCCCATTTCATTCAGCACGGCAGCGGCCACCGAAAGGCAGAAGCTGGTATAGGCATAGCCCTCGGGCCAGCGCTTCAACCGGTGGTCCAGCGAGTCGGGAATTGCCGGAAGGCCCAGGTCAGACGGCACGATTGCGGTGATGGGGCGGGATGCCAGAAGCTCTTTCAGCATCATGCCCGCCGCATAGATCACGAAGTCGCGGCGGTCGATGTCGGCCAGGTGCTTCGTCTCGTCGAAAGCCTGCCGCCAGCGCGAGAAGGCCTCCGCCAAAGCCGCATGGTCCACTTCCGCTGCCAGCCCCGTTCCCTTGAACAGCAGCTCGATATTCTTCTCGAAGGACCACAGGATCGTGCGGAAACGCCTGGCCTCGTGGGCCAGGTCGTCGACCTTCAGAAACTCGGTTTTCAGCGGCGTCAGCATGATGGGGTCATTCTAACTCTCCCGGCCCCGCAATCAATGCGCAATTGCTACCGGCATCCAACTGTTGCAAATGGGGGCGGAACGCGGTCTCACAGGGAGTCCGGGGGGAATTCAGATGTCATTGCCGCCAATGTCCAGCGATCTCAAGTCCGGCGCGCTCTTCTATCATGCTGAGCCAAAACCGGGAAAACTGGAAATCCGGGCTACGAAGCCGCTGGGCAACCAGCGCGACATGGCGCTGGCCTATTCGCCAGGCGTGGCCGCCGTATCCGAGGCGATCCATGCCGATCCGTCGCTGGTGTCGAAATACACCAGCCGCGCCAATCTCGTGGGCGTCATCACCAATGGCACGGCGGTTCTGGGTCTGGGCAACATCGGCCCGCTGGCGGCAAAGCCGGTGATGGAGGGCAAGGCCGTGCTCTTCAAGAAATTTGCCGATATTGATGTCTTTGACATCGAAGTCGCGCAGTATGATGTCGATAGCTTCGTCCAGACCGTGGCGGCACTGGAGCCGACCTTCGGCGGCATCAACCTCGAGGATATCAAGGCGCCTGAGTGCTTCGAGATCGAGCACCAGTTGCGCCAGCGGATGAACATTCCCGTCTTCCATGACGACCAGCACGGCACGGCCGTCATCGTCGCCGCCGCCGTCACCAATGCACTGATGCTGGCGGGAAAAGACATTTCCAGGGTGAAGATCGTAGCATCCGGTGCGGGCGCGGCGGCCTTGGCCTGCCTTAACCAGCTTGTCAGCCTCGGCGCGGAAGTGAAGAACATCTGGGTCAGCGATCTTGAGGGCGTGGTCTACAAGGGCCGGACCAAGCTGATGGACCGCTGGAAGGACATTTTCGCCCAGGAAACCGATGCGCGGAAGCTGGCGGATGTCATTGCGGGCGCTGACATCTTCCTCGGCCTCTCGGCAGGGGGCGTGCTGAAGGCGGACATGGTGAAGACCATGGCGCACGATCCGCTGATCCTGGCGCTCGCCAACCCGAACCCGGAAATCATGCCGGAAGAAGCTTTCGCCATCCGCCCCGATGCGATGATCTGCACCGGGCGTTCGGACTATCCGAACCAGGTGAACAACGTGCTGTGCTTTCCCTATATCTTCAGGGGCGCGCTCGACGTTGGCGCATCGACCATCAACGAGGCGATGAAGCAGGCAGCGGTCAATGCCATCGCAGGTCTTGCGCGCGAAACGCCATCGGACGTGGTGGCGCGCGCCTATGGCGGCGAGGCGAGGCTGTTCGGCAAGGATTCACTCATCCCCGCGCCGTTCGATCCGCGTCTTATTCTTCGCGTGGCGCCAGCGGTTGCCAGGGCCGCGATGGAGAGCGGCGTGGCGACCCGTCCCATCGAAGACCTCGAGGCCTATGCCGAGAAGCTGCAGCGCTTCGTCTTCCGCTCCGGCTTCGTCATGCGCCAGATTTTCGCCGCTGCCAGGAAGGCCCCGAAGCGTGTCATCTATGCCGATGGCGAGGACGAGCGCGTGCTGCGCGCCGCCGAAGTGGTGATCGAGGAGGGGATCGCGAAGCCGATCCTCATCGGCCGGCCCGCCGTCATCGAAACCCGCCTGAAGCGCTATGGCCTCACCATCAAGCCGGGCAAGCATTTCGACATCGTCAACCCCGAGGACGATCCGCGCTACCGAGACTATGTCTCGACCTATGTCGAGATCGCCGGCCGCCGCGGCATCACGCCCGATGCGGCGCGCACACTGGTCCGCACGTCCACCACCGTCATCGCGGCGATTGCCATGAAGCGCGGAGAGGCCGATGCGATGATCTGCGGCCTCGAAGGGCGTTACCGCGGCAAGCTGCGCCATATTCGCGATATCATCGGCCTGGCACCCGGCGTACGGGAACTGGCGGCGATGAGCCTGATGATCACCACGAGCGGTGTTGTCTTCCTGTCGGACACGCATGTGCAGGCCGATCCATCGTCGGAAGCGATTGCAGATACGGTCCTCATGTGCGCCAGGCATGTGGCGCGCTTTGGCATCGCGCCGAAAATCGCGCTTATTGCCCATTCCGATTTCGGCGACTTCGACACTCCGTCTTCCGTCAAGATGCGCGAGGCGTTGGGCCTCATCCAGGAGCGCGCGCCCGATCTCGAAATCGACGG
>JBKJQU010000182.1:0-5212 GCA_046594995.1 Aestuariivirga sp. | reverse complement strand
ATTTCCGCACCGTGTTCGTCGAACACATTCCGGCGCTGGGACCAGAGCGGCGGAACGAGGCGAGGCGTTTCGTGTTGCTGATCGATACGCTCTATGACGGGAAGGTGAGGCTGGTGGCGACCTCCGCGCAAGGCCCGGACGGCATCTATCCCGCAGGCGACCATGCCTTCGAATTCGGAAGGACGGCCTCGCGCCTGAAGGAGATGCAGTCAGCCAACTGGTGGGGAAAGAAGATTGTGGAGACGTGAAGGATGATTGCCGCAGTACGTGGAAGTATCTGATCAGTTTGCCAACGTGGCCTTAAAGACTGCGAGCTGGCCGGCGAAGGCACGCTTGTAGGCGGGCCTCGCCTCACCCCGGGCAACATAGGCGGCAAGGTTTGGATATTCGTTTTCCAGCATGTTGCAATCGTCCAACCTGCGCAGAACTGTGACGATCATCAGATCGGCTATGGTGAATTCGGGGCTCAACCACGCGGCATCACCAAGCGTGCGTGACAGGAAATCTAGCCGGCCGCGAATGCGATCCTCGACGAGTTTCACACGCTCCGCAAACCATGGCTTTTGGTTTTCGACCAGAATCGCACCCTCGCGTTCGACGATCGGCGGCTCCACTGTATTCAGTGCCGCAAACAACCAGGAGACAGCTCGCCCGCGGGCGCAGGCATCGACGGGGAGAAGGCCTGCATGATGTTCAGCAATGTGAAGCAAGATCGCTCCGGACTCGAAGATAACCAGATCACCTTCCTCATAGGTCGGAATCGCTCCGAAAGGCTGCATTGCAAGGTAGGCTGGCTGCTTCATCGCCTCGAACGACAACAGCCTGACACTGTAATCCAGCCCGGCTTCCTCCAACGCCCAGCGTACACGCATATCGCGCGCATGCCCCTGGCCTTTGTCTGGGGATCTTTCAAACGCAGTGATCATAATGGTCATATGAAAGATCCCGGGTCTTGCGACAGGTCGATGCGATGCAAACCAGCAAGCTTTAACGTCGGGCTTTTGCAGCGCGCATTGGTCACCATGGTGAGGCGGCAGTGCATCTCGTGGTCAAGCATGCGCCAGAGTGATGCTAATGATCGATCAACTTACTGTTTCAGGAAATCGAGCATCATGCGTGCCGTTTCGGTCTTGTGGGTGGCGAGAATGCCGTGTGGGCCGCCATCGATTTCCACCAGTTTCGAACCGCGGATGGCCTTGTGGGCGGCACGCGCCGAGGTATCGATCGGCACCGTCTTGTCTGCCGTTCCATGGACGATAAGGGTTGGAACCGTGAAAGCGGCGAGTTCGCCGCGGAAATCCGTCGTGGCAAATGCTTGCGCCGCCGCGAGGGTGGGCTTCAAGCCCGCAGTCATGGCCACGCCCCAGGACCAGTGAAGCACTTCGTCGCTGACCGGCTGGGTAAGGAGGCCGACGCCGTAGAAGTCGTTGAAGAACCCCTTGAAGAAATGCGCGCGGTCTTTCTTCATGCCTTCTGCCATCTCGTCGAAGGTGGCCTGCGGCACGCCGTTCGGATTGTCCCTGGTTTGCAGCATGTAGGGAACGATCGACGAAATGAGCCCCGCCTGAACGACGCCTTTACCGCTGTGACGGGACATATAGCGCGCCACTTCGCCGCCGCCCATGGAGAAACCGAACAGCGCGGCATCCCTGGCTCCCGTTTCGGCGATGACGGCCGCGAGATCGTCCGAGAAAGTATCGTAGTCATAGCCATTCCAGGGTTGATCGGAGCGGCCGAAGCCCCGCCGGTCATAAGCAATGACGCGGTAGCCGTTTTCCGCCAGCATCACGGCATGATCGTCCCAGCTATCCGCCGACAGCGGCCAGCCATGAAGGAGGATCACATCCCGGCCCGCGCCCCACACCTTGGTGTAGAGGCCTGTACCGTCCCTGGCTTTGATCACGGGCATTGGGTGACATCCTTCACGTGATTTTTTGTTGCATCCGTGAAAGCGGAAAGTTCTTCCCGCGCCGGAAAGTTCCGGATTGACACGCGAGTGTGTACGGCACAGCGCGAGACAGCAGCACGGTCTGAGAGCCATCGCGGCAAATTCGAAAAAATTGGCAAAACTTGACGAATTGGTCAAGTTTATACGTCGAATTGACTAGTCCAGCATCTTGAAGGTGCTATTCAAGAGGTCTACACAAACGTCACTTTTGCGATGCAAAACAACGTGACGGCTCGCCTCAGGAAGGACATTCACACTATGGCTCGGAAGAAAATCGCGATGATCGGCGGTGGCATGATTGGCGGCACCCTGGCACATCTCGCGGCATTGAAGGAACTGGGCGATATCGTCGTGTTCGACATCGCCGAGGGGCTGCCGCAGGGAAAGACGCTCGATATCGCGCAGTCCGGCCCGGTTGAAGGCTTCGACGCGAGGCTCTCGGGCGCCAATTCCTACGAGGCCATCGCGGGCGCTGATGTCTGCATCGTGACGGCGGGTGTTCCGCGGAAGCCCGGCATGAGCCGCGATGATCTTCTCGGCATCAACCTGAAGGTGATGAAGTCGGTGGGTGAAGGCATCAGGCAACATGCGCCTGACGCTTTCGTCATCTGCATCACCAACCCCCTGGACGTGATGGTGTGGGCGCTGCAGAAATATTGCGGGCTGCCCGCCAACAAGGTTGTCGGGATGGCGGGCGTGCTGGACTCGGCCCGCTTCCGGCATTTTCTCGCTGAGGAATTCAATGTCTCGGTGGAAGACGTGACCGCCTTCGTGCTGGGAGGCCATGGCGACACGATGGTGCCGCTGACGCGCTATTCCACCGTTGCCGGCATTCCGGTGCCGGACCTTGTGAAGATGGGCTGGTCCACACAGGAAAAAATCGACAAGATCGTGCAGCGTACGCGCGACGGCGGTGCGGAAATCGTGGCGCTGCTGAAAACTGGTTCGGCCTATTACGCGCCTGCAACTGCTGCCATTGCCATGGCCGAGAGCTATCTCAAGGACAAGAAGCGGCTGCTGCCCTGCGCGGCGCTGCTGACCGGGCAATATGGCGTGAAGGACACTTACGTCGGCGTGCCGGTGGTGATCGGCGAAAATGGCATCGAGCGCATTGCCGAGATCGAACTGAACGATGACGACAAGGCGGGCTTCAAGAAGTCAGTCGACGCGGTGCATGGGCTGATGGCGGCGGCCAAGGTTATTGCGCCGGATTTGGTTTGACGTTTTCCAAGACCCCACCCGGCCGCGTTCCGCGGCCACCCTCCCCGCGTTCCGCGAAGAGGGACTAAGGAGCGAACGATGAACATTCATGAGTATCAGGCCAAGGAAGTGCTCCGTGGCTTTGGCGTGGCGACCGGCAGGGGCCATGCTGTCTTCAGCGTAGAAGAGGCGGTGAAAGCGGCGGAACAGATGCCGGGGCCGGTGTGGGTGGTGAAAGCCCAGATTCACGCCGGCGGGCGCGGCAAGGGCGGCGGCGTGAAGGTCGTGAAGTCGGTGGCGGATGTGAAGGCGGAAGCCACGCGCATGCTGGGGATGACGCTGGTGACGCCCCAGACGGGGCCGGACGGAAAGCTGGTGCAGCGGCTCTATATCGAGGAGGGCACGGCAATCGCCCGCGAGCTTTATCTCTCGATGGTGGTTGACCGCGAGACTTCGAAGGTGGCTTTCATCGCTTCCACCGAAGGCGGCATGAACATCGAGGACGTGGCGCATGATACGCCGGAAAAGATCATCACCGTGCAGGTCGATCCCGCCGCTGGTTATTCCGCTTACGTCGGGCGGCGCATCGCATCGGCGCTGAAGCTCGAAGGCGATCTCACCAAGCAATGTGTGAAGATGATCGGCCAGCTTTACAAGGCCTTCACGGAGAAGGACATGAGCCTGCTGGAGATCAATCCGCTGGTTGTGACGAATGACAACAAGCTCGTCTGCCTCGATGCCAAGATCAACTTCGACTCCAACGCGCTGGACCGCCATCCCGAAATCAAGGAACTGCGCGACTTGACCGAAGAAGACCCGAAGGAAATCGAGGCGTCGAAATTCGATCTTTCCTATGTGGCGCTTGATGGCTCGATTGGCTGCATGGTGAATGGTGCCGGCCTTGCCATGGCGACGATGGACATCATCAAGCTCTATGGCGCGGAGCCCGCCAATTTCCTCGACGTGGGCGGCGGCGCCACCAAGGAGAAGGTGGCGGCGGCGTTCAAGATCATCACCGCGGACCCGCGCGTGAAAGGCATCCTCGTCAACATCTTCGGCGGCATCATGAAGTGCGACGTGATCGCCGAGGGCGTGATCGCAGCGGTGAAGGACGTGGGGCTTTCTGTTCCACTGGTCGTGCGGCTCGAAGGCACCAATGTCGATCTCGGAAAGAAGATCATCCGTGACTCCGGTCTCAACGTGATCCCTGCCGATGATCTCGATGATGCGGCCGCGAAAATCGTGAAAGCCGTGAAGGAAGCAGCGTGAAATTCTTGGGATACATCTGGACATCAGTCCATTTAGGAACCCCATATGTTATGGGCAATACCAGCCTGCAGATTTGGGCATGGGCCATCGGAATGGTTCCCCCACTCGTTCTTGCAAGCGGGCTGCATTTCGGGTTGCACAAAACGATAGCCGTGCTGGCGACGCTTTTTACCCTTTGCGCAGTCGCGCTGATCGTGTGGTGGCTGCTTGAAGTAGACTATTGGATCCATGCGCCGCTACCAAATGTCAGCGAGACGGACTATCGCGACAATGACGGGGAAATTAGGTCACTTTTCTTGCTGGGAGCCGCGTTGCTGCCCGTTGTTATTCCGTCCTTACTTGCTGGCCCGGTATCACTTTTCTTTGCTGCTCGGCGTAGTAATTGGAGAGGGATAGTGGATGTGTGATGTCCAGTGACTCATCCCCTCCTGCCCGCCTTATGCCGGCACTAGTCGGGACCCACTACGGTGGCGGGTTCGAGCTTGGCGCCAGCGGAAGCGGTTCAATGGGTCCCGGCTTTCGCCGGGAAGACGAATAAAGGGAAATCGGAAAGCAACGACATGTCCATTCTCGTCAACAAGAACACGAAAGTCATCTGCCAGGGTATCACTGGCAACAATGGCACGTTTCATACCGAGCAAGCGATTGCCTATGGCACCAAGATGGTCGGCGGTGTGACGCCGGGCAAGGGGGGGACCACGCATGTGGGATTGCCGGTGTTCGACACGGTGTGGGATGCAAAGCAGAAGATGGGTGCGGATGCCACCGTGATCTATGTGCCGCCGCCGTTTGCTG
>JBKJQU010000358.1:0-3931 GCA_046594995.1 Aestuariivirga sp. | reverse complement strand
TGCCCATCATGGAACTGGTGCAGGGCCAGGTGCTGGACTTTCCGACGCCCAAGAATCTCAATTACTTTTGGACCTTCGGTGGCATCCTCGCCGTGATGCTGGTTGTCCAGATCGTTACCGGCATCGTGCTGGCAATGCACTACACGCCGCATGTCGATATGGCCTTCGCATCCGTCGAAGGCATCATGCGCGACGTGAACTCGGGCTGGATGCTCCGCTATCTCCACGCCAACGGCGCCTCGATGTTCTTCATCGCCGTCTATATCCATATGTTCCGCGGCATGTTCTACGGCTCTTACAAGGCGCCGCGTGAAGTGCTGTGGATGATCGGCGTGCTGATCTATGTCATCATGATGGCGACCGCCTTCATGGGCTATGTGCTGCCGTGGGGCCAGATGAGCTTCTGGGGCGCCAAGGTCATCACCAACCTGTTCTCGGCCATTCCGTTCTTCGGGGAAGCCATCACCACCTGGCTGTGGGGCGCCTACTCGGTCGACAACCCGACGCTGAACCGTTTCTTCTCCCTGCACTACCTGCTGCCTTTCGTGCTGGCCGGTGTCATCGGCCTCCACATCTGGGCGCTGCACGTGCCGGGCAACAACAACCCGACCGGCGTTTCGGTGAAGAGCGCGCAGGATACAGTGCCCTTCCATCCGTACTATACGATGAAGGATGCCTTCGCGATCGTGATCTTCCTGATGTTCTATGCCGCCTGGGTGTTTTTCAGCCCGAACTACCTTGGCCATGCCATCAATTATGAGGAAGCCAACCCGCTGGTGACGCCCGCTCACATCGTTCCGGAATGGTACTACCTGCCGTTCTACGCGATCCTGCGTGCCATCCCCGACAAGCTGGGCGGCGTCATCGCGATGTTCGGCTCGATCCTTATCCTGTTCGCGCTGCCGTGGCTCGATACGTCCAAGGTGCGCTCGGGCAACTACCGGCCGCTGTTCAAGGGCTTCTTCCTGATCTTCGCGATCGTCTGCGTGGCACTGGGCTATCTCGGCTCGAAGCCTGCGGAAGGTGCCTACGTGATCTGGTCGCGGATCCTGACGGCCTACTACTTCGCCCACTTCCTGGTGATCCTGCCGCTGCTCGGCCTTCTCGAAAGTCCGAAGCCGCTGCCGTCGTCGATTTCTGACGATGTGCTCGCCAAGAAGAAGCCCGCGCTTGTACCTGCTGAGTGATTTGGGGGACATACAGATGAATTTTCTCAAGACACTCGGTATCGCCGCAGCCAGCCTGATGCTGGCGACCGGCCTCGCTCTTGCCGCGGAGAGCCAGAAGCCCGCCAAGGACGTCAGCTTCAGCTTTGAAGGCCCGTTCGGAAAGTTCGACCGCGGACAGCTGCAGCGCGGCTACAAGGTCTACAAGGAGGTGTGCGCTTCCTGTCATTCGATGCAGTATGTGTCGTTCCGCAACCTCTCGCAGCCGGGCGGGCCGGAGTTCACCGAAGAGCAGGTGAAAGCCGTTTCAGCCACTTACACGGTGCCGGACGGACCCAATGGCGATGGCGAAATGTTCGAGCGTCCTGGCCTTCCCTTCGACAAGTTCCCGTCGCCCTTCGCAAACCGCGAGGCAGCGCAGGTGGCCAATGGCGGCGCCTATCCGCCGGACCTGTCACTGCTCACCAAGTCGCGTCCCGGCTGGTATGGCACTTTCAACCAGCTGGTGAATGGCATCGGCGGACCGGAATATGTCTACTCGGTGCTGACCGGCTATGAGGAGCCGCCGGCAGAAATTGCCGCCGAAGCGCCCGAAGGCAAAATGTACAACCCGTACTTCGCCGCAGGTCACTGGATCGGTATGCCCCAGCCCCTGACCGGCGACCAGATCACCTATGATGACGGTACGCCTGCCACCATGGACCAGATGGCAAGGGACGTCTCCGCCTTCATGGCGTGGACGGCAGAGCCCAAGATGGAAGAACGCAAGCGCACCGGTTTCATGGTGATGATTTATCTCGGGGTGCTCGCCCTTCTGCTCTATCTCGTCAAGAAGAAGATCTGGGCCGACGCGCACTGAAGCGAATGACGAATAGCGAATAGTCAAGGGGGCCGGACATGGCCCCTTTTGCATTTTGATTTTTTCGTTACTTACTATTTGCTATTCGCCACTCCCTCCACTGGAGACTTCCATGACGGTATCGGTTCTGGGCATCATCGGCGGCTCTGGCGTCTACGACATCGAGATGGACAATGCGCGGTGGGAGGCGATCGCGTCGCCCTGGGGCGAGCCATCGGACCAGGTGCGGCGGGGCGAGATTGCGGGGCTTCCCGTGGTGTTCATGCCGCGCCATGGGCGTGGCCACGTCTTTTCGCCGACCTCCATCAACTACCGCGCCAATATCGACGTGATGAAGCGGGCGGGGGTGACGGACCTCCTGTCGCTCTCCGCCGTTGGATCGCTGAAGGAGGAACTTCCGCCCGGCACCTTCGTGCTGGTGGACCAGTTCATCGACCGCACATTCGCGCGCGAGAAGAGCTTCTTCGGCACGGGTTGTGTTGGGCACGTGCCGCTGTCACATCCGATTTCGCCGGGTCTTCAGGAAATTGCGGAGAAGGCACTGAAGGCCGAGGGCATCGCCCACGCGCGCGGCGGCACCTATGTGGTGATGGAGGGGCCGCAGTTCTCGACACTGGCCGAATCGCATCTCTACCGGTCCTGGGGGGCTTTCGTCATCGGCATGACCAACATGCCCGAGGCGAAGCTCGCGCGGGAGGCGGAGATTTGTTACTGCACCATCGCCATGGTCACGGACTATGACTCATGGCACGAGGAGCACGGCACGGTAGACGTTGCCAAGGTCATTGCAGTCATGAAGGCCAATTCCGGAAATGCGAAACGTCTCGTCCGGCGGATTGCCACGGATTTTCCGCGAGAGCACCAGCCCTGTCCCATCGGCTCCGACAGGGCACTGGACTTCGCAATCATGACCGCGCCCGAGAAGCGCGATCCTGTGTTGCTGAAGAAGCTGGATGCCGTGGCTGGACGCGTTCTCCGGGGCTAGAGGCTACTGAACCGCAGCGCCGTGCGTCTGGGTGGAGCGCCCGTAAACCAGCTTCACGAAGGGATGTTTCATCAGCTTCTTCTGCTCCGCCGCATCGAATGCCGTGTGTTTCCTGCTGCAGGAATTTCGCATCTTCTCCCACAATGCCGTCGCCTTCTTGTCGGCCTCGGCGCATGTCCTGGCCTTGATCGACTTCACCTGCGCCTCGAGGTCGGCCGCGCAGCCAAGCCAGATCGAGCGATGGGTTTCCTCATGTTTCTTCAGGAAGGCCGAAAACTGCTGCCAGCGGCTGCGGTCCTTGGGCGGCAGCACGCTTTCGTTCTTGATGCGGGGGAGCTTGATCACGAAATCGATTTTCAGCTGGTAGTCGTCGATCCGGCAGGATGAGGATTGCAACAGCTTTCCATCCTGCGTGGTGGTGGCGGATGTTGCCGCATAGGCCTTGGCGCCGTTGACCTTCGGGCCCTTGCGCAACATGGCGCTGTAGATCTCCTGGGCCGTATCGCCGGCGACGGTATAGTAGGTGTACTTGGTCTTCTGGAGGGGCTTAGCAACGGACAAACCGCCCGTAAATGCAACGGCAGAAGCCGTCAGCACCAATACCGATGTCAGTCTCATAAGTACTCCCCAGCGCAAGGCAGGCGGCAACTATTGGCTGGACCCGCGCCGCAAATCAAGCCCTGTCGTCGTCGAGGGCCCCCCTTGCGGCAAGCGCATAGGTGCAGCATAATCCAGAATGTCTGGAACGACAGGTCCAGATGCCGGCTGAGCTGTTCCAATCTGGTTGAAGCTGACTCTGGATAATACCGGAGTGAAGTGCCTGCCGTTAGAAAAGCCGCTGAGCCTTGTCCGTCCGCCGTCTTCCACCACGGCGGGTCTGCCGGACACAACGCGTTAACGGTTTGGGGGACGTCCTTCATC
>JBKJQU010000040.1:0-5075 GCA_046594995.1 Aestuariivirga sp. | reverse complement strand
AGCGCCTTCTGATAGACGGTTGCGGCGTTCCAGCCTGCAAAGTCACCGGCGCCATAGGGTCCGCTGCCGGGAAATCCATGCCCGTTTAGAAAGCGCGCGGTCGAGGCCAGCGCATCGGCCTTGTTGTTGAGGTTGATGCCGCCACCGTCTCCGTCGGCACCGTATAGAAACACATTCTTCGGCAGAAACTGCGTCTGCCCCAGTTCGCCATGCATCGCGCCCTTGGAGGATGACGACAGGATGCCCTCGTCGACGAGCTTCAGGGCATCGACCAGCTGTTCGGTGAAGAATTCGGTGCGGCGGCAGTCATAGGCCAGCGTCGCCACGGCTGAGACCGTATTCTGGCTTCCCATATAGGCACCAAATGCCGTCTCCATCCCCCAGATGGCAATCAGCGGACCGGCAGCGACGCCAAAGCGCTTCTCCAGCGAGGTAAACAGCTTGGCATTCTTCGCTTTCTGCTTCTTGCCCTGGGCGACGATGGTGGCGGCCCCGCGCTTTTCCAGGAACTGTTCGAGGGAAAGCTTGAAACTTTTCTGGTTACGGTCGGCCTTGATAGTGGCTGTCGCGTAAGTTGTGGCTTCCAATGCCCGCAGTCCCTTGGGGCCTACGCCATTGGCCTCGGCCTCGCTTGCAAAGGCCTGTTTCCATGACTGGAATCCGGCACCCGTATTGCCGCACTTCGCCGCCTCGGCCGTTTCCGCCATTACAAACAGCACTGCCGCCATCAGTCCAAGCCGCTTCATCATTCCCCCGGAGGTTGATTCGAATTGACGCCGCCAATCTGCCAAAATAAGCAACGATTGTCATGGCCGGCACCAATCCGCTGCGAATGTGGTTTCTACTGCATGTCGGTGAAATCGGAGAGTTACAAAATGACAATCTATGAAACCGGAGCCGTCATCGCCCGCAATGGCGATCTCCGACTGACTCCACATCCAGAAGCGGGCGGGATCGCCGCGCACGTGCCATAGCGGAAACATCGCTGCAGACCTACATGGCGGGCCGCCGCATCAGGCCCTTCCCAAAAAGAAAGAGGGCCGAAAAACGGCCCTCTCCTGCGCCAGCTTCCCCAAGGAAGACGGCGTATGCTTACATGCTCTTCGCTTTGTCCATGACCACACTCGTCCACGCACCTTCGGGCTTCTTGGTGATGACGGGGTCGGAGCCGCCCTTCATCAGGGTTTCCACCGTCTTTTCGGCGGCGGCGGTGTCGAGCGTGCCATCGGAGCCTTCGGTGAGCTTCGAGATCTCGCTCATCATGCGCTTCTGGTGTTCGATGGTCTGGGCACCCGTCGCGTCATTGTCGAGAACGATTTGCGCTGCCTCGTCGTTGTTGGCGCGGGCATAGTCCCAGCCCTTCATCGAAGCCTTCACGAACTTCGCCATGGTCTCGACGAAGGCCGCATCCTTCAGCTTGTCTTCCGCGACATAGAGGCCGTCTTCGAGAGTCGCCACGCCCTGGTCCTGATACTTGAACACGACGAGGTCTTCCGCCTTGATGCCGGCGTCGATCACCTGCCAGTATTCATTATAGGTCATGGTCGAGATGCAGTCGGCCTGTTTCTGGATCAGCGGATCGACGTTGAAGCCCTGCTTGATGACGTTGACGCCGTCAGCGCCGCCCGTTGTCGCAATGCCCAGCGTGCTCATCCATGACAGGAAGGGGTACTCGTTGCCGAAGAACCACACGCCCAGCGTCTTGCCCTTGAAGTCCTCCGGCTTGGTGATGCCGGTTTCCTTGCGGCAGGTCAGCATCATGCCCGACTTGGCGAAGGGCTGCGCGATGTTGACGACGGCCGAACCCTTTTCGCGCGTGGCAAGAGCGGACGGCATCCAGTCGACGACGACGTCGGCGCCGCCGCCCGCCAGCACCTGCTGCGGGTTGATGTCGGGTCCGCCCGGCATGATGGTGACATCGAGGCCCGCATCCTTGTAGAAGCCCTTGGTGGCGGCGACGTAGTAGCCGGCGAACTGCGCCTGCGCCACCCACTTCAGCTGCAGCTTCACGGCTTCCGCCATGGCGGCGGAACCGCTCATCAGAAGCGCACCCGCTGCCGCGGCGGCCATCAGATATTTCTTCATCTTCCCTGTCTCCTTTTATGTTTGCTTCAAAGTACCGGCCTACTTGGCGTAGGACGGATGCCAGAAGGTCAACCGGCGTTCGAGAAACACCAGAAGACCGTAGAAAGCCGAACCCGTGATGGCTGCCACCGCGATTTCGGCCCAAACCATGTCGAGCCCCAGTCTGCCAACTTCCGTTGAAATGCGAAAGCCCATGCCGACGATGGGCGTGCCAAAAAATTCGGCCACGATCGCCCCGATCATGGCGAGCGTCGAGTTGATCTTGAGCGCATTGAACACGAAGGGCATGGCGGCCGGAAGCCGGAGCTTTGTGAGCGTCTGCCACCAGGATGCGCCATAGCTCCGCATCAGGTCGCGCTCGAGGTGTCCAGAAGCCTGAAGCCCCGCAACCGTGTTGATCAGCATTGGAAAGAACGTCATCACAACGACCATCGCCGCCTTGGACTGCCAGTCAAAGCCGAACCACATGACGAGGATGGGCGCCACGCCCACGATGGGAAGGGCGGCCACCAGATTGCCCAGAGGCAGCAGGCCCCGGCGGAGGAACGGCACCCGGTCGCACAGGATGGCAGTAAGGAAACCCGCCAGCGAACCCATGATCCAGCCGGGGATGACCGCGCGCAACACCGTCTGCACGAAGTCCACCCACAGGATAGGCAGCGAGGCCATGAACTTCTGCGAGATGTCGGAAGGTGCTGGCAGCAGCACGGCGGGCACATTGAAGCCTTTGACGATCAATTGCCAGAACACCAGCACCGCGATGCCGAAGATGGCCGGATAGGCCACGTCGCTGAACCGCCAGCGCGTCATGGCCTGGCCCCCATCAGCTTCAGCGTCATGCGTTCGATGACGCCGACGAACCACACCAGCGATGCCGCCACGAAGGAGGCCGCGAACAGCGCCGCCCAGATCTGCACCGTCTGCCCGTAATATGAACCTTGCAGCAACCGCGCGCCGATTCCCGCAATGGCGCCTGTCGGTAATTCGCCCACGATGGCGCCGGTCAGTGCGATGGCGACCGCTACTTTCAGGGAGGTGAACAGGAACGGCACGGAGGCCGGAAACCTGAGATTCCACAACACCTGAGACTGACTCGCATTATAGGTGCGCATCAGGTCGAGCTGCATCGTCTCAGGCGACGTCAGCCCCTTCACCATGCCGATGGCGACGGGAAAGAAGCAGAGATACATCGAGATCAGCGATTTCGGCACCAGCCCCGTGAAGCCGATGGAGCCCAGCACCACGATCACCATCGGCGCGATGGCAAGAATGGGGATCGTCTGCGATGCGATGATCCACGGCATCAGGCTTTTCGAAAGGATCTTCGAATGCACGATGGCGATGGCCAGGAAAATGCCGAGCAATGCGCCCAGCACGAAGCCCAGCAGCGTGGACGAGAGCGTCACCCAGCCGTGATAGACCAGCGACTTCGGCATCCAGGGCTTCACCATGAAGATCGAGTTCCACAACTCGATCATAATCTGGTGCGGCGCGGGGATCACGGGCCGCGTCTCGTTCCACGAAAACGCGAGGATGTTCCAAAGCCCGCCGCCCGCCGCCTCGATCTTGCCTTCGGTGACGACGCGGTTCATCGGGATCGCCGCGATGTACCATGCGATCAGGATCATCAGGCAGATTGTCAGTACAGGGACGAATTGCCCTTCGGGCGCAGTTGAAGTCTTCGGTGCGGCGGCGATGGCTTCAGTCATGGGAAGGGCCCTCATCCGGCCTTTGGCCACCTTCTCCCATGCCTGACGGCACGGGCGAAGGCGCAAGAGACGATGGGCCTTCTCCCGTGGCAACGCCATGGGAGAAGGTGCCGACAGGCGGATGAGGGCTCTTCTCAGTCTTCATAACTACGCCCCGCCTTCAGGCCCTCGCGCACGCGATGCGCTACGGCCAGGAATTCCGGCGTCTCGCGAATATCCAGCGAGCGGTTCTTCGGAAAATTCGTCTCGATCACATCGATGATGCGGCCGGGCCGGGGCGACATCACAACGATCCTGGTGGAGAGAAACACGGCCTCCGGAATCGAATGCGTAACGAACACGACGGTCTTTTTCGTGCGGTCCCACAATTCCAGCAACTGCTGGTTCAGCTTGTCGCGCACGATTTCGTCCAGCGCGCCGAAGGGCTCGTCCATCAGCAACAGTTTCGGATCGAACGCCAGCGCCCGCGCGATCGACACGCGCTGCTGCATGCCGCCCGAAAGCTGCCACGGGAACTTCTTCTCGAAGCCGCCGAGATTGACCAGTTCGAGGTTCCGGGCGATCCGTTCCGCCGCGCGGTCCAGTCCCATGATTTCCAGTGGCAGCCCGACGTTCTGTTCGACCGTCCGCCACGGATAAAGTGCCGGCGCCTGGAACACGTAACCATAGGCGCGCTTCAGCCGCGCCTCGCGCGGGCTCATGCCGTTGACGGTGATCGTGCCCGACGTGCTGGTTTCGAGATCCGCAATGGCGCGCAGCAACGTGGTCTTGCCGCAGCCCGAAGGCCCGATGAAGGACACGAAATCGCCGTCCTCCACTTCGAGGTTCACCTTCGAAAGTGCGTAGACCGGTCCGTCCGCCGTCTCGAAAATAAGGCTCAGCTCACGTGCCGAAATGACTGGGCCCGCCACACACACCCTCCCTTGGAGTCTTGTTATCGACGAAACGCTATCTGCTCTTGACCATCTGATCAAGAATTAAGAGAGTGGTTCCATGCAACAGGCAGACAGCGCCGGCCCGCGCAAGACCCGCATCCAGACCCAGAACGAGGAGCTGATCCTCGGCGCGGCTTTGGAGGTCTTTTCCGCCTATGGCTTCCGCGGCGCCACGGTGGACCAGATCGCCACCAAATGCGGGTTGTCGAAGCCGAACCTGCTCTATTATTTCCGCCGCAAGGAAGACATCTACGTTGCCCTGCTCGAGCACACCCTGAGTGACTGGCTGGAACCGCTCCGCGCCCTTGATGCGGCAGGCGATCCGATCGGGGAGCTGTCGCGCTAT
>JBKJQU010000029.1:0-11697 GCA_046594995.1 Aestuariivirga sp. | reverse complement strand
GCGGCGCGCTTCTTCGGCGCTAAGCTCGGGAAGCGGCTTCGGCTTCAGCTCATCGAACTTCATCAGCACGTCCCGCATGTCGGCATCGGCACGCTCCATTGTGCCGCTGTCACTGGCCTTCACGGCCTCTTGTGAATAGGCAGGCAGGACCTGAAATCCGGCCATGGGAGTGACCAGCAGTGCTGTGGACAGCAACAGGGGAACCATCGGTTTCATGACATTGAGCCTCTTGGATTGATATGAGGCTCAACGATCCTTACCCGTGGGGTGTTCCGTAGCGCAGAACTTGAACAGCCCTTTATTCCATCCCGAACATTTTCCGCATGTTCTTCATTCCCTGCTCGAAGGGGTTTTCCGGCGCAGGGTCCTTGCCCCAGATGTCCATCGGCGGCTTGGTGCCGAAGATCTTCTCGTAGGATTGCAGCGTCGCGGCCCAGGCATCGCCCACATTGCCCATGGTCTTGGCATCCATGCCGCCCGCCACCGGCTGGTCGGTGATCATCTTTGCGAGATTTTCCCAGTAGTTCTGGGCATTCTGCATATGGCTCATCCACACGTCGTTGATGACGCCAGGCGGAATCACCTGATGGCCCGAGCGCATCGCGAGGAAGAGGAACTTGCGGTATTCCTCGATAACGCGCTGCGCCATTTCAGTGCTGGCGCCCTTCTGCTGCTCCATCATCTGCAGCATGGGTGCGAAGGCCTGCATGCCCTGCGCATTCATCATGTTGAGCTTGAGCCAGAGCGGGTCGAGTCGGTAATCCATCATGGGCTTCCTCATACCGGTATCTGCACCACGGCGCGAAGCCCGCCTCTAGGACTATCATCGAGCCTCAACTCGCCACCATGGGCTCTCGCGATATCGAGTGCAATCGCCAAACCAAGGCCGGTGCCGGTCTCGTCAAGATTGCGGGCATTGTCGAGCCGCACGAAGGGCCGGAAAGCCTCTTCGCGCTTGTCGGGCGGAATGCCGGGTCCGTCATCGTCGATGGTCAGCGTCAGCAGGCGGTTTGAAATCGTGGCCGTCACCCACACCGAACTTGCGTGGCGGGTCGCATTGCCGATCAGGTTCGACAGCAGGCGCCGGAAGGCGTTGGGCTTCACGCGCACCATCTGGCCTTGTGGAACATCGATCATCACGCGGCTGCCATCGCGTTCGGACGTCCGCTCGGCAGCCTGCACAAGGGGCGCGAGTTCCACTTCACTGGCTTTCTCGCCCCCGTCGCCTTTGACGAAAGCCATATAGGCTTCCAGCATCAGTTGCATCTCGTCCACGTCGTCTTTCAGCGGCTTCACCTTGGGGCCGTCGCCGAGAAAAGCGAGTTCGAGCCGGAAGCGCGTGAGAATGGTGCGGAGATCGTGGCTGACACCCGCCAGCATCGCGGTGCGCTGTTCCACCTGCTTTGCGATGCGGTCGCGCATGTCGAGAAAAGCCTCGCCCGCCAGCCGCACCTCGCGGGCACCCCGCGGCCTGAACACGCCCACGTCACGCCCCGTGCCGAAGCTTTGCGCGGCATTTGCCAGATCGGTAATCGGCCGGATCTGGTTTCTGAGAAAGATGGTGGCAATGCCCAGCAGCAGCAGGGAGGAGATCGCCATCCACAACAGCAGCATGTTGGTGCTCGTCGCCTGTGCGCGCTCTTCGCGCGTCAGCAGCCTGAACACCACATCCTTTTCGACGGCGATCCTGATGTCCACAAAGCCCGGCTCGCTCTGGCTGTCGATCCAGAACGATTTGCCGGTCTCGATGCTGAACTCGCGCGTGAGGCGTGCATGAAAACGCGAGAAGAGCGGCTGGGCAATGGGTGCGGGCAGCATCGTATTGGTCTGGATGGTGAGACCAAGCGCCAGGCGCTCATTCGCCAGGTTCTCCACCCGCTTGATCACCGCTGCACTCTTGTCGGATTCTTCATAAAGATCGATCAGCAGGCTGACATCGCGCGCCAGCGACCGCGCCAGAAGCCGGGTGACATTCTCGAAATGCCGCTCGAGGATCAGGCCCGTCATGATCGTCTGCAGCAGGATCATGGGCGCCACGAGAATGATGAAGGCGCGCGCAAACAGGCCTTCCGGCATCCGCCGCTCGAGAAAACTGTTGAATCGCCTGTAGAGCCAGTTTTGCGGCATAAGCTTCAGCCCGCCTCAGTCGATGTGCAGAACATAGCCTGCACCGCGCACGGTCTGGAGGTAAACCGGGTTCGAGGGATCGTCCTCGATCTTCTGCCTCAAGCGGTTGATCTGCACATCGACGCTGCGCGCGCCCTCTTCCGATCCCTCAGGGGCCAGTTCATTGCGGGGCACGGGCGAACCCGCCCTCGTTGCCAGAACGCGCAGGAAATCCTTCTCGCGCGTGGTGAGGCGGATCAATTCCGGACCCTTTCGCAGCTCGCCCCGGTGCATGTTGAACAGGAAGCTGCCGAACAGCACTTCGCCACGCCTGGTGCCAGGCGCCTCCTGCCGCCTGAGCAGACCCTTGATCCGCAGCAGCAGTTCGCGCGGTTCGAAGGGCTTCGGCAAATAATCGTCGCTCCCCGTTTCCAGTCCCGCGATCCGGTCGGAGGCATCGGCTAGCGCCGACAGCATCAGCACCGGCACGCGGTTGCCGTCGGCCCGCAGTGACTGCGTGAAGACAAGCCCGGTCTCGCCGGGCATCATGATGTCGAGTACGACGAGATCGAATACCATCCCGCGCATCTTCTCGCGCGCTTCAGCCGAACTTGCGGCCGCGCTGATGCGGAAGCCGTTTTCGAGGAGGTAGGATTGCAGCAGCTGACGGATACGCCTGTCATCGTCCACAACCAGGATATGCGGCAGGTCATCCACGCTGGGCCTGCTCCTCGTCCGCGGCATTCACGCGAGCGATCCAGTCCTTCACGCTCTCGCGGTTTTCAGGCGAGACCATGTTGTAGAGAAGCTTGCGATAGAGTTCAGACGTATCTTCACCAGATTGCGAGATGGCGCGCCTGATGCGGTTGATCTGCGGCCGCATCAGGCGCTGGCGCAGTTCTTCGCCCTTTACGGTGAGGTACACGAGTCGCTGACGCCGGTCAGCCTCGCCTTCCTTCTGGAAGACATAACCCTTGTCGATCAGTTCCTTCAGCACGCGGCCAAGGCTCTGTTTGGTGATGCGCAGGATATCGAGAAGCTGTTGCACGGTCATGCCGGGGTCGCGTCCCACGAAGTGAACCACCCGGTGATGCGCCCGCCCAAAGTCGAACTGTCCCAGAATCTCGTCGGGATCGGACACGAAATCGCGATAGGCGAAGAACAGCAGTTCGATCAGGGCAATCGTCTCTTGCTCGTTCAACCTGTTACCGCTGAAATCCTGGGCAGAAATTATGTCAGCCATATTGACATATTTTTCCGTCTTTGTTACGTTTGAGCATCTCATAACGAAATGTTGTTGCGCGAACCACCATTCCGGCTTGTTCGCAAACACATATAGGCCGGACGGGAGCATCAAGCCATGACCATCATTCCTTTCGATCAGCGCGACGGCTGGATCTGGTTCAATGGCGAGATCGTTCCCTGGAAAGACGCCAAGGTTCACGTGCTAACCCACGGGCTCCATTATGGCTCCTCCGTGTTCGAGGGCGAGCGCGCCTATGATGGCGTCATCTTCAAGTCGACGGAACATTCCGTCCGCTTCCGCAACTCCGCCGAGATCATGGATTTCGAAATCCCCTATTCGGTGGAAGAACTGAACGCGGCGAAGGACAAGGTCGTGGCGCTGAATGGCGGCGGCGATCAGTATGTGCGCCCCGTCGCCTGGCGCGGTTCGGAAATGATGGCGGTGTCCGCCCAGCACAACAGGATCCATGTGGCGATTGCCACTTGGGCCTGGCCCTCGATGTTCGATCCCGAAACCAAGATGAAGGGCATCAAGCTCGACATCGCGGATTACCGCCGCCCCGATCCCATGTGCGCGCCCGTTCATGCCAAGGCCGCCGGCCTCTACATGATCTGCACCATCTCGAAGCACAAGGCCGAGAAGAAGGGCTGTGCCGACGCGATGATGCTGGACTGGCAGGGCCGCGTTGCCGAATGCACCGGCGCCAACATCTTCTTCACGCGCGATGGTGCGATCCACACGCCGATCGCCGACTGCTTCCTCAATGGCATCACCCGCCAGACGGTGATGGCGCTGGCCAGGGAACAGGGCCTCGAAATCATCGAGCGCCGGATCATGCCGGAGGAACTCTCGACCTTCAACGAGTGCTTCATCGTCGGCTCTGCTGCAGAGGTGACGCCCGTGGCCGAGATCGGCCCCTACACCTTCAAGCCCGGCAACATCAGCCGCACCATGATGGACGCCTACGCCAACGCCGTAAGGCCCAAGGCGAAGGCGGCGTGATGCCGTTCTGACTTGTCGGCGTCTACCAATGCAAGCAGGCGGAGCTATCTCTTAGAGTGAACCCCAAAGAAAAACGCTGCGATCTTTATATGCTGCCAAGTCGCATAGTTTGATTAAGTCTCGAAGAAGAGGCTCATTGTCTTGCGCATCTCCAGGGACCTCGTCGCTTTCAGACCATTCGGCGGCAAGCTTGCCGATTTGACTATGGTTGATCTTCGAAATCTTATTGCAGAGTTCATCGGGAAATCGAAAAAGCCAGCTTTCACCATCGTCGTCGATAAAAATGGCTTCCAGATCATGGCGGTCAGGATCGAGTCTTTCGCCATCCAGCACTGCCCACAATTCGGAAATGGATAGTGGCAGGTAATTCTTGTACTCAACCCCTTCAAACTTATCGCGGCTTTCTTCCGAAGATGCATACCATGTTGCATCACTCCGCGTTGCAACGAAGAAGTCGGCTAATAATCCCACAATCGTTTCCTGATCATTGAACTAGGAACTCCGTACTACATCGTAGTCGTTCGATTCACAAAGCCCGGCCTTGAGCCGGGCGTTGCATTTGTGCAGTGTGGTGTCATGACGGCGATTTGCGACTACCTCATCATTGGCGGCGGCTCCTCGGGAGCGGTCGTCGCCAGGCGACTGGCGGAAAAGACCTCCGGCCGCATCATCCTGCTCGAAGCCGGGAAGGCCGACGAAGGCGACCCCGCCGCAACCGACCTGAAACGGCTGGACGAGCAGACGGATGACTACGACTGGGGCTTCAAGGCCTCGACCATGGCGGGTTCGCCGCAAGACCTCGACTATGCGCGCGCGAAACTTCTCGGCGGCTGTGCCAACCACAATGACTGCGCCTTCATCCGCCCGCCGGACAGCGACTTCGACACCTGGGAGAAGCTCGGCGCCATCGGCTGGAATGCCGCCGCGATGGCGACGTACTGGCAGCGCATCCTCGACACCATCACGATCGAGACGGCACCCTGCCATCCTGTCAGCCGCGTCTTCATCGAGGCGGGCAAGGAAATGGGCCTCGAGGAGGTTGATTTCTCCAAGCACGTGAAGCCGGGCGTCGGCCTGTTTCCACTAAATGCGAAAGGCCGCCTGCGCCAGTCCTCCTCGGTTGCCTATCTCCACCCGCTCGCAAACCTGCCGAAGCATCTCGAAGTGTGGACGGAATGCATAGCCACGCGCCTGATCCTTAAGGATGGCAAGGCCATCGGCGCTGAAACGTCTGGCGGTGAAATTCACGCCGCCAAGTCCGTCATCCTGGCCTGCGGTTCGATCCAGACGCCGCAGTTGATGATGGTCTCAGGCCTCGGCCCCGCAGCACACCTGAAAGCCCACGGCATCGAGGTCGTGGCGGACATGCCCCATGTGGGCCAGCACCTTCAGGATCATGTGGCCGCTCCCATCGTGTGGGAAACGAAGGAACCCGTCTCCGGATGGGAAATCTGCCCCTTCGAGGCGACCATGATGCTGAAGCTGGACCATCATGCGCCCGCCCCCGATATCCTCTTTCACTTCGGGCTTCGCGTGCGCGAAAAATACGGCGATCATCCCCGCCTCGCCACACACGGTCCCGCCGTCAAGGCATCGCCCAACGTGACGCGCGCCAAGAGCGAGGGCGAAGTCCTGCTCTCAGGCCCCACGATGGCCGACAAGCCCGTCATCAACCTCAACTACTTCTCGCATCCTGACGATATGGCGCTGCTGCTCCGCGCCATGCGCGTCACCCGCAAGATCGGCAACACGGCGGCGATGCGCTCGATCTGCCGCGCGGAAATCCATCCAGGCCCCGATGTGCAGAGCGACGAGGACTGGATCGACTACATCTGCAACGTCTGCGAGACGGTCTATCACCCCTGCGCCACGGCAGCGATCGGCAAGGTGGTAACGCCGGAGCTTAAGGTGATGGGCATCGAAAATCTCTTCATCGCCGATGCTTCCGTTTTCCCCGCACTCATCACGGTGAACATCAACTCAGCCGTCATGATGACGGCGGAGAAAGCAGCCGACTGCGTGCTTGGCCGCTAAAGCGTTATTCCGCGCCCGGCAAGATACTCGATGAACGACTTCACCTGGGCGGCCGGTACTTCGCGGATTGCGCCGATTGGCAAATCCTCCAGTGCGAATGGCCCATACTGCACGCGGATGAGCCGGTTCACCACGCAGCCGAAATGCTCCATCAGCTTGCGGATTTCGCGGTTCTTGCCTTCGGTGAGAACGCAGCGGTACCAGCTGTTCGAGCGCCCGCTCTTGCCATATTCCTCGACAAACTCGGCGCCACGATAGTTCGCCCCATCGACCGTTATGCCCTGCGCCAGTGCCTGAATATTCTCCGGCGTAAGCGCGCCCCGCACCCGCACACGATAGACGCGCGACAAACCCGTTTCCGGGCTCATCATCGCCTGCGCCAGCGGCCCGTCTGAACACAGCAACAACAGCCCCTCGCTGTTCACGTCGAGCCGCCCCACATTCATCACGCGCGGCATGGATTTTCCCCAGGCGGGGGCTTTGAGCGCGGGCAGATCGAAGATCGTCGGCCTGCCCTTGTGGTCGCGGTGGGTCACCAGAATGTCGTTGGGTTTATTCAGCATGAAAATCCGCGGCAACGGCTTCGTCTCGGGCGCCACTGGCTTGCCATCGAGGGTCACGGCATCGCCCTCTTCCACCGGCATCGTGGCAAGTGCCGCAACGCCGTTCACGCTCACGCGGCCCTCGGCCACCATGCGCTCGGCCTCACGCCTGCTGCCGATGCCCGCTTTCTGGAGATAGACGTTGAGGCGCATGGTCCGGCTATCCGCCCGTGACCGGCGGGAAGAATGCGATTTCGCGTGCACCGGCAATTGGCGCATCGAGTGCCACATGATTCTGGTCAACCGCGGCGCGCACCGTGCGGCGTTCCGCAAAGGCCGCAGCCAGGCCTTCATCCCGGCCGCTGAGGTAATCGATCAGTTCACTGACGGTCTTGACCGTCTCGGGAACTTCGATCTCTTCCGAGCCCCGCCCGGCGATCTGGCGGATACGGGCAAAGTAAAGAATCTTCATTCAGTCCACGACATGGCGGATGCCGGCACGGAAGTAATCATAGCCCGTGTAAAGCGTCAGTCCGGCGGCCACCCACAGCATGGCGATGCCGATGCTGGTCACCACATGACCCGTTCCGAAAAGTGCATCGCCCGCAGGGCCTGCGATCAGGAAGCCGATGGAGACAAGCTGCACCGTCGTCTTCCACTTGGCGATCCGCGTCACCGGCACCGAAACCTGCAATTCTCCCAGATATTCGCGCAGGCCCGAGACCAGCACTTCGCGAGACAGGATGATGATGGCAGCCCAGATATGGCCACCGAGCAGGATGTCATCGGCGCACAGCACCAGCAGCACGACGGCAACGAGAACCTTGTCGGCAATGGGGTCCAGCATGCGGCCAAGTGACGATTGCTGCTGCCACTTGCGCGCCAGATAGCCGTCGAAGAAATCGGTAATGGCGGCCACCACATAGATGGCAAGTGCCGTCCAGCGCATATTGTTGCCGTCCATCAGCAGCAGTCCCGCGACCACGGGAACGGCCACAATGCGGCCGTAGGTCAGGATGTTCGGAAGATTCCAGACCTTTGAATATTTCACAGCCTTCTGCGTTTCCAAACCCATCGCGTTGCTCATTCCGCACCTTCGTGAAAGTGATCGTAAATCGCCTGCGCCAGCGCGGTGCTCACACCTTCCACGGCGGAGAGGTCGGTGACGCTCGCCCGCGCTACCGCTTTGGCCGAACCAAAGGCTTGCAGCAAGGATTTCTTGCGCAAGGGTCCTATGCCGGGCACTTCGTCCAGCGGATTGATGCCGATGGCCTTGGACCGCCGGGCCCTGTGCGAACCGATGGCAAAGCGATGCGCCTCGTCGCGAAGGCGCTGGATATAGTAGAGAACCGGGTCTCGCGCCTCCAGCATGAACGATGGTTTCCCGGTCACGTAAATGTGTTCACGGCCCGCATCCCGGTCTGGCCCCTTGGCAACGCCCGCAAGCGGCATGTCGCCCAATCCGAATTCGTCCAACACCGTCTTGGCGGCGGATAGTTGCCCCTGCCCGCCGTCAATCAGCACCAGATCGGGCCAAGATGGCGCGTCCACCGCGGCGTCCTCCGGCTTGTCGCCCTGCTCCTTGATGAGCCGGCTGAACCGCCGTGTCAGTACTTCCCGCATCATGGCGAAGTCGTCCGATCCGATGTCCTCGGTGCGGATGTTGAACTTGCGGTATTGCGATTTCATGAACCCGTCCGGGCCTGCCACGATCATGGCGCCAACAGGATTGGTGCCCTGGATATGCGAGTTGTCGTAAACCTCGATCCTGCGTGGCGCTTGGCCCAGCCCGAACACGCGCTGCACGCCATCCAGCAGTTTCGCCTGGGACGAGGATTCGGCGATCCGCCGTCCCATGGCCTCGCGTGCATTTGTCACTGCATGATCGACGAGCGTTTTCTTCTCGCCCCGCTGCGGCACCGCCACCTCGATTTTCCGTCCCGCATGGGTCGACAGCGCCTCTTCGAGCAGTGCGCGTTCCTCGATCTCGTGCGAGAGCAGCACCATCGAAGGCACCGGCTTGTCGTCGTAGAATTGCGCGAGGAACGAGGCGAGGATTTCGGGCGCATCGAGCGAGTGGTCGGCCTTGGGGTAATACGCCCGGTTGCCCCAGTTCTGCCAGGAGCGGAAGAAGAACACCTGGATGCAGGTCTGCCCACCCTCCTGCGCCATGCCAAAGACATCGGCCTCCTCGACATTCTGCGGATTGATGCCTTGGGTCTGGGTGACGAAACTCATTGCCTGAATGCGGTCGCGGTAGGTGGCGGCGCGCTCGAAATCGAGATTCTCGGACGCCTGTTCCATCTGGCGGGCGAGGTCTTCCTTCACCGTCTGGCTCTTGCCGGAGAGGAACGCCTCTGCTTCTCCCACAAGCGCGGAGTAGGCCTCAGGCGTGATGTAATTCACGCAAGGGGCCGAGCAGCGCTTGATCTGATACAGCAGGCAGGGCCGCGTGCGGTTGGCATAAAGACTGTCGGTGCAGGTGCGCAGCAGGAAGGCCTTCTGCAAGGTGTTGATCGCGCGGTTCACCGAGCCTGCGGAAGCGAATGGCCCATAGAAATTACCCTTGCGGTTCCGCGCACCGCGATGCTTCGCCAGTTGTGCGACAGTGTGGTCCTTGGCGATCAGGATATAGGGGAATGACTTGTCGTCCCGCAGCACCACGTTGAAGCGGGGCTTCAGCTTCTTGATGAGATTGGCTTCGAGAAGCAGCGCCTCTGCTTCCGTGGAGGTCGTCAGGAATTCCATGTTGTGGGTGAGTGAGATCATCGCCGCAATACGGCTGGTGTGGCCCCAGGGGCGCGTATAGTTCGAAACCCGGTTCTTCAGATTCCGTGCCTTGCCGACATAGATCACACCACCTTTGGCATCATACATGCGGTAGACGCCGGGCTTCCCCGGAAGCCTGGTCACAAAGTCACGGATGATGTCGGATCCGGTCAGGCCGGATTCGGAGGGTTCCGGCCCGGAGTGCGAGTCGCTGCTGGTCATGGCGGAGAATTACTACATCTGTCCGCCCCAATTGGGGAAACTTCCGCCGAAATCAAACGAAAAACCGGCACCCCAATGGGGCACCGGTTCCTCAAACGCCTGATTAACCAGACTTAGTTGTAGGGGCTGATGCACTGGCGGACCTGGCCGCTGTAGGACACCCAGGTATTGGAGCGCACGTTGTAGGAGCGATACTGGCTTTCGCACCAGCGCACATGTGCATTTCCGTAGCCGCCGTTATAGCCACTGTTATAGTCCTGGCTGCCCAGAATGATGGCTCCGCCAATCAGCGGCAGCGACCACCACGGCGAGCTGTAGTAGTAACCACGGTAGAAGTGGCGGCAATCGCCGTTTCGGCTGCGGCAGCGGTTGCCATCGCGGCGGCGGTCCCAGTTCTTGCGGAGCTGGCGGTGGTCACGGCGATGACTGACCTGCACCAGATTGTCGGCGGTCGTACCACTCTGAACCGCGGTCTGCGGTACAGCGGGAAGCGTGACGGCATTGGCGGCGACGCCAGAGAACCCGAGCGCGCCTGCGCCGATGAGCGCCAGAGACAGAAAACTTTGCTTGAACATGTAACTCACTCCACTGTTGGTCCGCCCCCTTGTTGAGCAGGAGCGTGTTGGTATGCAGGAGTAACGCCACCTTGCACCGATAGTTCCGGATTCATTATTACAATCGGGAATGTTCAACACCGCACTTAGCGGGTGCGCTCGATTTCCACGCCGACGCTACGGGCATTGGGAATGATATCAGGCTTCTCCACCCGCACGCGCGCGGCTGCGACGCGCTTGTCCTTCAGGCAGGATGCAGCGATCTTCTCGCACAGGGTCTCAACCAGATTGATATGGCCCTCGGCGATGATGGCCTCGACCTTCTTCACGACAATTTCATAGGAAACCACATGGCCGATCTCGTCATCCTTCGGTCCCTCGCCTTCGATGACGGAGAGATCGATGTTGACGATGATGCGCTGGGGTGCGGTCTTTTCCTGCTCGTAAATGCCGATGTTCGCATCAAGCTCGAGATCGCGCACGAACACATGACGCAAGCCCGAGGATGCGCTGGCCACATGGGTGCTGAAGATCGGCTTCTTGCTCATTCATTCACCTCGACGACGTCCGGCGTTTGCCAGACCAGATGCTGACCGCCATCGAGCGCGATCATCTGCCCGGTGAGTGCCGGCTGCGACAATATGAATTTCACCGCCGCCGAAATTTCCTCCGGCGACGTGCCACGGCCCAGAAGCGTCAGCCGCGCCTGTTTGTCGAACTCCGCCTGGTCCATGCGCGCGGATGGCAGCGCCGGGCCGGGGCCGATGGCATTGACACGGATGCGCGGCGCCAGCGCCTGCGCCAGTGTGCGCGTTCCCGTCCACAGGGCGGATTTCGACATCGTGTAGGAAAAGAATTTCGGATTGAGCTTCCACACCCGCTGGTCGATGATCGAAATGATGTTGCCTTCGACATCATCGGGCAATTGCCGCGCGAAGGCCTGGCTGAGGAATATCGGCGCGCGCAAATTCGTGTCGAGGTGCTCCGCCCAGCTTGCTTGGCTGATCGATCCCACTTCATCGGACTCGAACAGCGAGGCATTGTTGATGAGGCAGGTGAGCCCGCCAAGGGCTTCTGCCGCCTCGGCAATCAGGCGGTCCGGCACGTCGGCAACAGAGAGATCGCCGCGCACGATCACCGCGCGCTGGCCCATGCCGCGGATGAGGTCCGCGACTTCCTCTGCTTCCGTGATCGAAACATTGCAATGAACGGCCACATCCCA
>JBKJQU010000367.1:0-3001 GCA_046594995.1 Aestuariivirga sp. | reverse complement strand
GTCTGGGCCATGCGGAAGGTGAGGCCGCGATTGATGGCGGAGCCGAAGGGAATCTTGTCGAGATAGCCGCCATAGACCCCGACGATCGACACCGTGCCGAAGTTGCGGCAACACTTGATGGCCTCGCGCAGCACATGCGGACGGTCGGTTCCCAGATAGGTGGCAACCTTGATGCGGTCCACCACGGCATCGGCACCCGACGACGTCAAGGGCTCGGTGCCCACGCAGTCGACGCAGGCATCAGCACCTCGGCCATGGGTACGCTGCTGGATGGCGTCATAGATATCGACTTCGCGGAAATCGAGCGTCTCGGCACCGGCGGCGCGCGCCATTGCAAGACGTTCTGGCACCGTGTCGATGGCGATCACGCGGCCCGCACCCATCAGGATTGCGCTGCGGATGGCAAACTGGCCGACTGGCCCGCAGCCCCAGATGGCGATGGTTTCCCCGCCCTTGATGTTGCAGAACTCGGCTGCCATGTAGCCTGTCGGGAAGATATCCGAAAGGAACAACGCCTGATCGTCGCTCATGCCGTTTGGCACCTTGATCGGCCCTACATCCGCATAGGGCACGCGCAAGTACTCGGCCTGTCCTCCTGAGTAGCCGCCGAGGAGATGCGAGTAACCAAAGAGGCCTCCCGGCGAGTGGCCCCACATCTTCTCGGCCTTCTGCGCATCGGGGTTGGAGCGCTCGCAGCCTGAAAACCAGCCATTCTTGCAGAAGAAGCATTCGCCGCAGGCGATGGTGAAGGGGACGACGACGCGGTCTCCGACCTTCAGGTTGGTGCATTCATGGCCAACCTCCATCACTTCGCCCATGGTCTCGTGGCCGATCACGTCGCCCTTGTGCATCTCCGGAATGACGCCGTTGTAGATGTGGAGATCAGACCCGCAGATAGCGCAGGACGTGACCTTGATGACAACATCGCGTCGATGCTCAATGCGGGGATCGGGTACTTCCTCACAGCGCATATCGCCTTTGCCGTGCCAGGTCAGGGCTTTCATGAGTGCAGTCTCCGCTGGGGACTAAGCTGACCTAACTAGTCCAGCACCTCGTTGGTTCCCGCAAGCCCGCTTAGCGTTGCTACAATCGCCAGCAATCGGCTGCGAGCAATAATTCCAACAGGTCGCGGTAGCGCTGTCCGTCAAGTCCTGTAATGTTGCGGATGCGCTCCAGCCGGGCATAAAGCGTGTTCGGATGTTTGCCGAGCAGCCGAGCAGCCCGCTGCATGTTCATGTCGCTATCGGCAAAGGCGCGAAGTGTAGCGAGCAGGCTGCCGCCGGCGCTTTCGTTCGCCGTCACAAAGCTCGGCACCCAGGCGGGAGGCGTGGCCCGCACGGCTTCGGCACCGCGATGCACGAGAAGCCCGCGGATCGGGAGTTTCGCAAACGTGACGACGCGTACCGTGACATTGGCGAAATCGAGCGCGGTCGTGGCTTCGTTCAGGGCTTTTGGTAAAAAGGCCGTGGATGGATGATCACCGCTGAGGCCGGCGATGACCGACGTGCCGAGGCGATCGAGCAGCGGCACGGCACGTTCCGACAGATTGCTGTTGGCTGCTGTCCAGCCTGACTGGCGCCGCAGATCGGAAAGGACAACGGTGACGAGGTTGTGACGCACACCGGCCAGCACGCGTATCGACGTGCCTGACAATACATCGGTGGCCGCTGCGATGATGCGTTGGGCGCGTTCCGGATTTTCCATTTCAGCCGCATTGACGGGCTGTACTACCGCCACGCAATAGGCCTGGCGTTGCGCCAGATATCCGGCGCGCCGCAGGAGCTGCGCCACGCGCCCGTCCGACTCGTCATAACCGGACAGCAGGACCGACAGCAGTTCGGTGCGCCGGTCGCCTTCCGCTTCGGCGATGAGGCGGGTGCTGGCGACATATTCCGCTGCGGCGACAATGCTGACGGCGTTGGTGTATTCGATTGAAAAATCGGCGACGAGCGCCACCGCCCGCTCGATATGCGGCGAACCGGCAGCGATCGCTGCATCACGAAGCCATTGCGACAGGACGCGATGCCCGCAGCGGTAGGCATGGAGTATGATCTCGAGCGGAAAGCGCTGTTCGGCGCGGAGCCGGACATGTTCCTTCACGAAACCGAAATCACTCACATCATGCCCTTCGAACAGGCGCAGGATTTCTTCGACATGCGATCTCACATGCAGGGCGAGGCCGGGCAGGATTTCAGGATTGCCGGTGGTCTGGAAAGCCGGAATTTCAGTGAGGATTGCCTCACTGAGCTTGTTCAGAGTCTTGTCAACAGAAGCCTTGAGCAGTGGTGCCGCTTGCGGGATCAGCGCGGCATCGGCAAGGCTGGCCAACAGAGGCAAGAGTTTGCTACGGCCTGACGGGGAAAGCATGACATTGTGAACTCTTCACAACTGATGGCTCAGTTTGGGCGGCAAACTTGCCATTTGCAAGGCTGTTTTTTAGAGATACCTCACAGAGGCTGGCCTTTCCGGTCTGCATTAATCATGGAGGAACGACAATGGCAAAATATCTGTTCGTGTATCATGGCGGGTCCGCGCCCATCGATCCCGGCAGCGTGAAAGAGGTGATGGATGCCTGGGGCGCGTGGTTCGGCTCGATGGGATCGGCTGTCATTGATGGTGGCAACCCGGTCGGCAAGTCGAGCACAGTGAAATCCGATGGCTCGCTGGGTGAAGGCGGCGGTGCCAACCCGGCATCGGGCTACAGCCTGATCGAAGCCTCAAGCCTCGATGACGCCCACAAAAAGGCCAGCAGCTGTCCCATCCTGCAAGCCGGCGGCAGCATCGAAGTTGCCCAGTGCATGGATATGTGAAAGTCTGCGGCGGCAGGCTGACCTTCCAATCGTCCGGCATCGCCAACATGATTGCGATCATGGCGGGCTCGATGGACGATCCCGGCAAGATCACCCCGGTCATAGCCGTCTATAACAAGCGGCACGTAGCATGGGATCATCTCGACCCAGCGCTGCCTGTGGCGGAAGCCGCACCGCAAAGATAACGGTCG
>JBKJQU010000226.1:0-4064 GCA_046594995.1 Aestuariivirga sp. | reverse complement strand
ATATTCCTTGACTTCTCCCCCAACATAGGAATACATACTCCTCAACCAAACCGGAAAGGAGGGGACAATGTGCACAGCGTCTCATATTGCCCGGTTCGGTCAGCAGCGCCTGCGGGGCAAGGGAAAGACAGCACCCTTGCAACCCGGGAGCTTCGGTCAGAACCCTCAGGTACTACGGCCTGAGCGCCTTCGATGGCTAGCGCAAGCAAAGAGTCTGGCCCCGGCACAAATCGCTGCGTTTCCGGCCGTGCTTCGGCCCATCGCAACCACCACTTCCTCGACGGCCGCAAGGGCTGAAGCCATGGCGGGGGCATCCCCTCCATCTTTTCCAACCCAGCTAACGGGTGCTGCCATGCGGTAGTCCCCGTCAAATGACTGGAAATCCGTCGGGTGGTGGCCTATTTCTGAGGCCCGCCACCCGACCTCTTGTGAAGTGATCAAGCCCATGGCCATGTCCGCGACCGAAATCGAACGTTTCATCAAGGAAGCCCTCCCCGGTGCGGCCGTCGAAATCCGCGACCTTGCGGGCGATGGCGATCATTATGCCGCGAACGTCATCTCCGCCGCCTTCAAGGGCAAATCCCGCGTGCAGCAGCACCAGATGGTCTATGCGGCGCTCAAAGGCCGCATGGGCGGCGAACTCCACGCGCTGGCCTTGCAAACGAGCATTCCCGAGGAGTAAAATGTAAAATGGCCGGCTCGTTGATCGGCATCATTTTCGGAATTCTGGACTGGTGTTGGCTGCCGAAAGCTTGGAAAGACAGAAAAAAACACAACTCTCTTTCTGATCCGCACCATGACCTGGCGCCTTACCGTCCAACAATTGAAACGCCACTGGCGGAACTTGAAAAGGTAAAGAAAAATGACCGACATCAATACCTGGATCGACAACGAAGTGAAGACCAATGACGTGGTGCTCTTCATGAAGGGCACTCCCGAAAGCCCCGCGTGTGGCTTCTCCGGAAGGGCCACGCAGATCCTCAACACGCTGGGCGTACCCTTCAAGGGCGTCGACGTGATGTCCTCGAACGACATCCGCCAGGGCATCAAGGACTATACCAACTGGCCAACCGTGCCGCAGCTTTACGTCAAGGGCGAATTCGTCGGCGGCTCGGACATCATGATGGAAATGTACCAGTCAGGCGAATTGAAGACGCTGATGGCCGACAAGGGCGTGGCCTGATTTCCATTACTCTCTCCATCACCGGCCTTGAGCCGGTGACCCAGACTTGCCGCACACGAGGTCGCTGAATGTCTGGTTGGCCGGGTCAGGCCCGGCCATGGAGAGCGGGGTGGATAGGTGCCCTGCGCAAGCAGGGCCTCGAAGCATCACCCCCCGCGACGAACCTACTTTAGCCGCACCAGCATCTCGCCGATTTTCAAGGCCGTCGCAACATCCGCGACGGCCTTGGCATTCTCAAGGTCAGCCTTCGCCCCAGGCACGTTCCCGATTTTCAGCCGGAACGCGGCTCGCGCCACATGCACTTCGAAATCCTTCGGCGCCACCGCAATCGCCTGATCGAAATCGGCAATCGCGCCCTGCCCCTCTTTGAGCACCAGCTTGGCCTGCGCGCGGCCCACGAAGGCCCGGCCAAAGGCGGGGTCGGTCACGATGGCGGTGGTAAAGTCCGCCACCGCATTCTGCGCCTCGCCGATCACCAGCAGCAGCCGCCCGCGCTCATAGGCAGACCGCGCATGGGCGGGATCGGCCTCCAGCGCCTTGGTGAAGGCCTCCATCGCCTTCACGATGTCCTTGGCCGCCATGGCCTGCTGGCCTTGCGCATAAAGATCATCGGCAGGGGCGGCGAATACAGGGCTCAGTTGCAGGGCGGCGGCGAACGCAAACGCGAATAATTTGTTCATGCCCCATAGCTACCCGTTGAGGTGCATGTCAGGCAAGCAGCCTCGTACA
Source organism: Aestuariivirga sp. (assembly GCA_046594995.1). Classification (GTDB taxonomy): domain Bacteria; phylum Pseudomonadota; class Alphaproteobacteria; order Rhizobiales; family Aestuariivirgaceae; genus Aestuariivirga. Next base: position 2,152 of record JBKJQU010000226.1, on the reverse strand, counting down.
TTGACCGCAAGCCGATGTTCGGGCACCTCTGGAATCTCATCCGGAATCCTCCATGAACACCCTGAAGACCCGCGCCATCGCCGCACTGCTGCTGACCATGGTCCTGTGGGGCTCATCCGCCGTGTTCATGCGCACGCTGGCCCTGTCGCTCACCCCTGAAAATTCGCTGGCGCTCCGCTACGTGCTGCTGAGCGTCATCAACATCGGTGGATTGCTGTGGCTCGGCACCTGGCGCATCCCGCGGGCAGACTGGCCGCGATTCCTGATCGCCGGCATTGCCGGAATGGCAGGCTACAACTGGTTCGTGAATGCCGGATTCGAACTGGTGCCCGCAGGCATCGGCACGCTTGTCACCATGATCGAGCCGCTGATGATCGCAATTCTCGCCTCCATGCTGCTGGGCGAGAAGCTGACGCGCTATGTCTTCATCGGCGTCGCCCTGTCGATCATGGGCGCCGTCGTGCTGTTCTGGCCGGATATCACGTCCACCGCACCATCGGTGGTGCCGCTGCGGGGCGTCATCTACCTGCTTATCTGCTGCGTCGGCTGGGCCATCTACACGATTGCGGCAAAACCCCTGCTCGACCGCTATGACAGCTTCACGGTGACGGCGATGACGATGCTGATCGCCGCCCCCATCATGATCGGCGCCGCCAACGAGCCGCTCCACATTCTGGCGGCACGGCTCGATCTTCGCCAATGGGCCGAGATCGTCTATCTCGTGCTGGCCGCAGGCATCGGCGGCACGCTGATGTGGAACTATGGCACCAAGCATCTGTCCAGCACGGCGGCGGGCACATTCCTGTATCTCATTCCAGTGGTCGCGGTGACGGCGGGCGCACTGGTGCTGGATGAAGCCATCACGATTTTCGTCATCGCAGGCGGTGCCCTGATGCTCACAGGTGTCGCCGCCGCGCAATTCGGCCCGGCCTTGTTGAAGCGCTGAAGCCATGGACCCGCGCGCCTTCGCAGCCCTGCTGTTCACGGTCGTCGTCTGGGGCATCGGGCCGGTATTCCTGCGCACGCTCTCCGTGGAGCTGGGCCCGTCCGACCATCTGGTGATCCGCTATACGATCGTGACGGCCATCTATGTGGTGAGCCTCGCCATCTTCGGCGGCTGGCACATCGCGCGGGAGGATTGGCCGCGCCTCGGCGTTATCTCGCTCATCGGCATGGTGGGCTATAATCTCGGGTCCGCCTTCGGCTTTGAACTGGTGTCAGCGGGCATCGGCAGCCTCATCATCGGCACGCAGCCCCTGCTCATCGCCTTCACAGCAGCGCTCATTGCACGCGAACGCCTTACACTGGCGGCGATGATCGGCCTCATCATCGGCTTCCTCGGGGTGCTGCTGCTGGTGTGGAAAGACCTGAGCGTCACCGCTGACAGCTGGAACTTCATGCTGGGCTGCACCCTGATCTTCCTGAGCGGCCTCGCCTGGGCGGTCTACGTCGTCGTCAGCAAGCCGCTGATCCGGAAATACGGCTCTTTCAGCATCTCGGCGCTGTCGCTTTCGATCTGCTCCGCCGTCATGGTGCCAGCCCTTGCGAGGCCTTCGACGCTCGATACGCTTCAGAACATGTCGCTCCAGAGCTGGGGTGAAATGTTCTATATCGCCATCCTCTCGACCATGGTGGCATCCTTCACTTGGAACTGGGGCGCCTCGCGCATGACGTCCGCCGCCTGCGGGGCTTTCCTGTATCTGGTGCCCATCATCGGCGTCGGCGCCGGAGCCATCGTGCTCTCGGAAACCGTCACGTCTGGAATGTTGATGGGCGGCGCGCTGATTCTCGTGGGCGTCGCCATCGCTCAGTTCGGGCCAATGCTCCGCTTCGAGGGGAAGTTTGTGGCACTCGCCGCCATTCTGTTCGCCGTCACCATGTGGGGGCTCATCCCAGTTGCCATGCGCTATCTGATCCTGGAGCTTTCGCCGCAAACGGCCATTGTGCAGCGGCTGTATCCGGCTGGCCTCCTTGCCATCATCGTGCTGCTCTTCGTCGGCGTGCGGAAAATCGAATGGCGGGACTGGGGCCGCATCGCCGTTGCGGCGCTTGCCGGAAACCTGGGGTATCAGATCCTTGCGGCCTTCGGAATGGAGAGCGTGCCCGCCAGCTGGACCGGACTGCTCTTCGGGCTGGAACCTGTTTTCATCGC
>JBKJQU010000161.1:0-11269 GCA_046594995.1 Aestuariivirga sp. | reverse complement strand
GCCATTGTGGAATTGGGCGGCCTGCCGTCCGAAATCATCAATGTCGTGGTTTCGGTCCTGGCCCGCCTGGCCTTTGATTTCGGCGTGTGGAGCGCTGGCCGCATTCCGATTACCTTTGTGTGCGAGGAGGCCCACCGCTACGTTCCTATCGACAAGTCGCTCGGCTTTGAACCCACCAAGAAGGCTATTTCGCGCATTGCCAAGGAGGGCGGCAAATACGGCGTGTCCCTCTGCATGATCACCCAGCGCCCGGCGGAACTGGATCCGACCATCCTGTCCCAGTGCAACACGATTTTTTCCATGCGCCTCACCAACGAGCGCGACCAGGACATCCTGCGCGCCGGCATCTCGGACGCCGCCGCGAGCCTGCTCGAATTCATGCCCACCATGGGTACGGGCGAGGCCATCACCTTCGGCGAAGGCGTGGCCCTGCCCACCCGCATCAAGTTCGACATGCTCCCCGCCGACGCATGGCCGAAATCCAACACCGCCTCCTTCACCAAGAACTGGGCGAAGGAAATGCCAGACGACAATTTCCTGAACGACATCGTCATCCGCTGGCGCGCGCAAAGCCACAACCCGGAAGGCTTGGGCGGCGACATCGCCATGCCGCAGGCCGTGGCGGTCGCCCAGCAGATCGCGGCACCGCCGCCGCCCCCCATGTCCACCGCCAGCCTCCGCAGGCCGCCGGGAAGCGTTGCATCACCACAGGCATTCGGCCAGCCCGCCCCGGTGCGTGCAGCGCCGCCTCCCCCGCCCCCGCCAGCAGGCGCCCCCGGCCAGCAGCAAAGCCTCGCCAGCCTAATCCGCCAGTTCCGCGGCTGATCCCACGGCAACAAACCAGACAAGAGGCTTGCGCATCAGGACCGGTGAGGCTATCTAGCCGCCACCGAACCCATTGGGGGATCGTCTAACGGTAGGACCGCGGACTCTGACTCCGCTAGTCTAGGTTCGAATCCTAGTCCCCCAGCCAATTATTCTAACACCCTGAAATCGCTAAGGACCTTGCAAATCAGGGGCTTTTAGCCGATCAACTGTTACGGTTGATCGTACAGAGAGCGTGTTCGGATGGGTTTGGCCAGCAATATAACACGCCGTCCGGGTTCAACCCGATATTACGTAAGAGCATGGCCTCCTCTGTAGCTGCAGCCAGCGCTCGGCAAGAATGAACTGTGGAAGCCCCTCGGAACTTCGGACCCAAAGGCTGCAAAACGACTTGCTCCTGCAATCCTGAGGCAATGGGAGCGGGAATTCGACCTTCAGCGAACTAGGCGTAGTCTCTCCGACTACGAACTACAGTCAGCGATTTGGGACCGATACAGCGAATTGCTCGGATCCGACGAGAGCAATCGCCTGTCCAACCCTACTGACGATGACCTAGAAATCATCTGGAAGATCCTGGTCGACGAGTTCGGTGAGGGCGACATCGGAACCTGGCGGATACTGAAAGGAATAGAATCTCTTCACAAGGAAGATAAGCGCCAACGCGCTATCCGCCTTGTAGCCTTGAAGTCCGATGCAGCTAGAGGCGAGACACGTTTGGTATCTTCAGCGGTCGAGAGCATGGTGAGCGCTCGCAAGCTCCATCTTCCGCCACGCTCGCACGACGAACGCAGACTTGGTCAAGGTCTGCAGCGAGCCGAAATCGAAGCTCTTAAGCGGGCAGCCGAACGTGATGTGGGTGAGTTCGGGGGCGCTCCAACTGACATCGTGGTTCGTCCGCCAACTGCAACCGCCCCGGTGGTCGCCGCCCAAGGTCAATCAATCATGGAACTGTTTGAGGTTTTCGCGTCGGAGAACCCTCACGGGGTCCGGGCTCAAATCCTCCCGCTCATCCGGCAGATCCAGAAGGAAGACGCGATTGCCGTGGTGCTCATCACTCACGACATCGGCGCCGTCTCGGTGCTGGCCGACAGGGTGATCGTGCTCTACGCCGGACAAATCGCAGAAGAGGGCAGCGCCATCGACGTGCTTACGAACTCCGTTCATCCCTATACGAGGGGGCTTCTGTCTTCAGTGCCCGACTTCCGTTCGGACGTAGCGACGGGGACACGTGAAATACCCGGCCTGCCCCCCAACCAGGCAAAGGTCGAACCGGGCTGCCGTTTTGCCGAGCGCTGTGCTCTCGTGAGGCCTACATGCCGGACACGCCGCCCTCCCCTTATACTGGTTGGTGGTAGCACCGTACTTCACCGCGCCGCTTGCCCGGTGGTGATTGAAGCTGAAGGTTTGGTTCGCCAATGACCGCTTTAGCTGCAATCGAAACCCAGGGAATAGTTGTTCATTTCAAGACGGCCAACGGACTGGTGCGTGCTGTCGACGGTATCGACCTGACGGTTGCGCGCGGCGCCTTTCATGGCATCGTTGGGGAGTCAGGTTGCGGCAAGACGACCCTGGCCCGCACTATCGTCGGACTTCAAACGGCCACCGCAGGCTCAGTTCGCATTCTGGGCCGCGATCAAATTGCCTGGCAGAAGAAGGACCGAAGGGATTTCGCCCGTACTGTGCAATTCATCTTCCAGGATCCACTGGGTTCCATGAGCCGCCGCCAGACGGTCGCCCAGACGCTCGAGGAACCATTGCAGATTCACAATCTTGGATCTGCCACTGCACGCCGGAAGCGGGTGTCAGAGCTGCTCGACCTTGTCGCCCTTCCCTCCACCGTCCTCGAGCGCTTGCCGCGATCTCTGTCAGGGGGACAGCGCCAGCGCGTTTCGATCGCGCGAGCTCTTGCGCTCAACCCGCAGATCCTGGTGTGCGACGAGCCGCTCTCAGCCTTGGACGTTTCAGTAAGGGCACAAATTGTCAACCTCTTCGCACGTCTTCAGGCCCAGCTCGGACTGACCATTGTCATTGTCACGCACGACCTCGCCATTGTCCGCGAAGTCTGCTCTGCGGTAACCGTCATGTACCTCGGCAAGACCGCCGAAGAAGGCGCGTCGAGGCCGCTTTTTGCCGACCCGGCCCATCCCTATACCCAGGCGCTCCTCTCCGCCGTGCCCTCGCCTGATCCGCGGATCGAAGCTGTACGATCGCGCATCCTGCTGGAAGGCGATCCACCATCGCCTCTCAATCCGCCTGCCGGCTGCCGGTTCTCGACGCGTTGTCCTGTGGCGGTTGCACAATGCCGGACGGTAGAGCCATCCTTGCGTGTCGTGCCCCACGCCGGCCAAGCCGCCTGCCATCTTGCTGACGCTGGCAGCCATCCGGTGCTGTAATGCATGGAAAGGCGCCTTCAAGTCGTCCAGACAGTTTGCACGCCCGCATTCGTGCGGATATCGAAGCACACATATTATCTGGCGAATGGCCTCCTGGACACCGCATTCCGCCCGAAACTGCATTGATGCAGACCTGGGGCTGTTCACGTATGACGGTCAACAAGGCCGTGGCTGCACTAGCAGTTGAAGGTCTTGTCGCGCGCAACCGGCGCGCTGGCACGGTGGTGGCTCAACCACGCATGCACGCAGCCGTCCTGCATATTCCCGACATCCGAGCCGAGATTGAGCAGCGTGGACTCCACTACGAGTATAAGCTCCTATCTGACGAACGGCGTTCCGCCTGTTGTGTCCATCTCGGTGCGGAAGGGCACCATCTCGGGTCGAGCCGCTTTCTCCGCTGCCTTCATCTGGCCGATGGAAGGCCACTGGTGCTTGAGGAGCGCCACATTTTTCTCGACGCGGTTCCGGAAATCGAAACAGCAGACCTCGCGTCCGAACCACCCGGGATCTGGTTGCTTGGCCATGTGCCATGGACCGGAGCCGAGCACCGCATCAGCGCCGTGGCTGCCGAAGGATTGGCGGCGAAGCATTTGGGCCTCACGTCTGGAGCACCCTGCCTCTATCTTGAACGGCGTACTTGGCGCGGTACCGAAACTGTCACCATTGCCAAACAGACAATCCGAGGTGATGCCTTCGATCTCGTCGCACGTTTCGATCCTTCTGGACGCGCTTTGATTCCCGGTGTCTGATAAAGCTTCGATCATTGGGGTAAGGCAGCATGTTTCGGCGCATGGAAACGTGCCGTCCGACCCAATTTCGACATAAACCCTTTGTTAACCAGCCGCGATACAAGAGAATCGTGATGCTCAAACGACTGCAATTCATTCTAGCCATTGTCCTGGCAGCCTTGCTGGCTTCGCCGGTCGGTGGCGGCTTCGCAGTTGTTGCCATATCGCATGGCGCCGTCGCATCCAGCCACGGACATGACCACGATCATGGTCATGACATGGACGAGTTGTCCGAAGTTGAGATGTCAAAGGACGCGCGCCCCGTTAAACCCCATGGCCAGGGCCATGACGCAAGCGACCATGTTCCAGGCAATTTGCTGCTCGACCACGAGCACAAAGAGTTATCTTTATCACCTGTGAAGTCGGGGAACACATTGAAGGTCTCAAAGTCTTTCAATCAACCGCCACTGGAACGACCGCCAAGGCTCGCCTCGCGCGTCTGATATAACGCCGCTTTTCAGCGGCTATCTGTTCTCCTCATTCACTGGATTCCAAACATGACGACTTCAATCAGGTCGCTGCACCCGCAATTGTGGACCGCGGTTACCAAGCATGCGTTAGTGTTACTTTTCGTTCTACCTATTCTGACATTTGAAGCCCTGGCGCACGCCGTGGCCGAGGGTGATAAAGGCTATATCCAGGAAATTTCCGGGATTAACATCCTGCCCTTCATGTATCTCGGCGCCAAGCACATGGTCACGGGCTATGATCACATCCTGTTCCTGTTCGGCGTCATCTTCTTTCTCTACAAGCTGAAGCACATCGGACTTTACGTCACCCTCTTCGCCATCGGGCATTCCACTACCATGCTGCTTGGCGTCTATTTCAACATCGGCATCAACAGCTTCATCATCGATGCCATCATCGGCCTGTCCGTCGTCTACAAGGCGCTGGACAACATGGGCGCTTACCAGCGCTGGTTCGGCTTCCAGCCCAACACCAAGGCTGCGACGCTGATTTTCGGCCTGTGCCACGGCTTCGGCCTGTCGTCGAAGATCCTGGAGTACAACATCGCCCCCGACGGACTTGTGCCCAACCTCCTCGCCTTCAACGTGGGCGTTGAAGTAGGGCAGATTCTGGCACTCGCAGCGATCCTCATCGTCATGGGCTACTGGCGCCGGAGCGACAGCTTCTGGCGGCATGCCTACACAGCTAATACGGTGATGATGACCGCAGGCTTCGTGCTCATCGGCTACCACATCACCGGCTACGTCATCTCGTAACTCTCAAACACAAAGGAACACACGACATGTATAACTCCGACATTCCCACCCGCGCCGAATTGCCGACCACGAAGCAGTTGCTGCGCTCCACCGGCATCGCCATCGTCGCGGCCGCCGCCATATTGGTGACAGTCGTTCTCCCCGCTGAATACAACATCGATCCCACGGGGCTGGGCAAGGCGTTCGGGCTTGCCGAAATGGGCGAGATCAAGCAGCAGCTCGCGGAAGAGGCTAAGCGTGACCGGCTGATGGAAGAACAGCAGCAGCCCGCAGCGCCCGCACCTGGTCAGCAGTCCAGCCTTATCGGCCAGATCATCTCAGGCCTGTTCATCAGCTCGGCCCACGCGCAGGAGGCTCCGGCCACTCGTTCGGATACCATGTCTGTCACCCTGAAACCGGGCGAAGGCACTGAGATAAAGCTCGTCATGCTCAAGGGGGCCAAGGTGAACTTCACTTGGGCCGTCGAAGGCGGTGTCGTCAACTTCGATCTCCATGGCGACGGCGGCGGCAATGAAATCAGCTATGAGAAAGGACGCGCCGTGCCGGGAGCCGAAGGCATTCTGGAAGCCGGCTTCGACGGCAATCATGGCTGGTTCTTCCGCAACCGCGGCGAGGCGGACGTGACTGTGACGCTGAAGACAGACGGCGCCTACACCGACATCAAGAAGGTAATGTAAACTCCGCCAATGCCGACACGGTAGCCTGCTGGTACATACCAGCAGACTATTTCCAACTGCTTGGCAAGCAGAACTACGGCGACGGGACTTGTTTTTAGTAACCTGACCGCAGACGCAGACTGTGCATCAACGAGTCCTCGAAAGCCGTCAATAGGATGAGGAAACAAACTTTGGAACTTGAAAATGTGAAGAAGCGAGGCATTGCAGCGAAGCTTGATCAGGAAGGCGTCAAAGATCATTCCGCCTCTCGTCTCAAACGGGCTCTGTTGCTTCTCAGGGAACATGGCGTTCTGGAGATCCTGAAACGCGCGCGAAAGCACGGACTGAAAGCGTCGGTTTTATCGGTCGGAACATCCGTCATTCTATCGCGGCGAATGCCTCCAGGCGCTTTGATCGAGCGTTAGGCGTTGATACTGCGGGATCACTACAGCTGGAATATCTGACAATTGAAAGCCCAAATGCCATCCATGGCACTGAGGCCGTTTCGACATCCTCGAAGTCCTTCGACTGGATGTTGAAGAACCTCCCCAAGCCACTCTCGGGTTACACCTTCATAGACATTGGCTGCGGCAAGGGCCGCACCCTGATCCTGTCGCGGAGCTATAGCTTTTACCGAGCGATAGGCGTGGAATTTCCCCTCGAACTGGTGGAAACTGCCCAGAAAAACCTTGTGACCATCAATCGGAATTTTCCCGGCGGCGCATCGGTTGTTCATCAGGATGTTGCACTGTACGGTTTCCCACGCGGACCGCTCGTTGTCTATCTGTACAATCCGTTTGGCCCCGGGGTTATGGGCAAAGTAATTCAGAATCTCGTGAATCAAATCTCATCTCGCGCAGATGATTGCTATGTCATCTATGGAAGCTCAAACGCCGCCACACTTACATGGTCGAACCGCTACTGGCCAGAACGGGCTTGTTTGAGAAATGTCCCACAGCACCAATGCCGCTTTTCTGTCACGCAGTACGAACGATTCACTACTGCGTCTGTCGTAGAAAGAAAGACACCCATCCCAGCCATTGACCGTGAGCTTCACTCAGCAATCGCGAATAAAAAGATTGGTGCGGGACCCTTTTGACACCACCTGAGTTTCATCAAGCTGTCGCTGCTCAACTTCGCGGACAAGTTTGAACAGCCGGAAAACAGCATCAACAGATAGCAAGAGGGATCGAATCATGGACAGGAATGACCAGCAGGCCATTGAAGGCCTTTTCGGCAAGCTCGCCGACGTGGAGCAGCAGTCAGCTCCACGCGATGCCGAATCCGAAGCCTTCATCCGTGAGCGCATCGCACGTCAGCCGGGCGCGCCCTACTATATGGCGCAGACCATTGTTGTACAACAGCAGGCGCTGGCGGCGGCCCAGGCACGGATCGAAGAGCTCGCAGCGCAAACGTCCGAGAGTCCGCGACCGTCCAGCGGGTTTTTCGGTGGGCTGTTCGGTGACAATCGTCCTCCTGCCCGATCCAGCTCTGTGCCGCAAATCGGCCGTCGAGGCGGAACCACGCTGCAGCACCCGATCCCGGCAGCCGCCCAGGCGCAGCGTGGCGGAGGAGGCTTCCTTGCGGGTGCTGCCCAGACTGCGATGGGTGTTGCTGGCGGCGTGCTGCTCGGCAATGCACTTGGCGGTATGTTCGGCGTTGCCAGCGAAGCTCAAGCGGCGGAAGCGCCCGCCGAGGAGCCGCAAGCCGATGACGTCAGCGCTGGCGAAAGTTCCGATTTTGGCGACGTGGAGTTCTGATCAGGTCGACCCGCGGATGCAGGAAGGGTCAATGTCAGTCGTTACTTTACCACCGTTTTCGCGTAGGAAGCGGGCGGGCCATCACCGCTGAAGGCAACCTGATGCTTGCAACCCTCAAGAATCCGACCTTCCGCCACCTTTTCGCCGCGCAGGTCGTGGCGCTGGTCGGGACGGGCCTTGCAACGGTGGCACTGGGGCTCCTTGCCTGGCAGTTGGCGGGAGATAATGCCGGCGCTGTACTTGGAACGGCTCTGGCGATCAAGATGGTGGCCTATGTCACCCTTGCTCCGTTGGCAGCCGCCGTCGCCGAACGCCTTCCACGCCGGGCCTTCCTTGTCGCGCTGGATCTGATCCGTGCGGGCGTGATTGCCTGCCTGCCTTTCGTCGATCAGGTCTGGCAAGTCTATGTGCTGATCTTCTTGCTACAGGCGGCTTCTGCCGGGTTCACCCCTGCGTTTCAGGCTGTGATCCCAGACGTCCTGAAAAACGAAGATGACTATACCAATGCTTTGTCTCTGCTCCGTCTGGCCGAAGACCTGGAACAGCTAGCCTCACCCATGATCGCGGCCCTGCTTTTGACGGTCGTCAGCTTTCCGGTACTGTTCGCGGGCACGGTTGTGGGGTTTGTGGCCTCAGCCCTGTTGGTCATCACCGCGCGTCTGCCGGATCGGGCGACGGGAGAAGCCAGCCATTTCTGGGCCGATGTGACCAAGGGCATTCACATCTACACTGCTACACCCCGCCTGCGCGCGCTGATGGTGATGGAGGCCGCGGTTGCAGCTGCCGGGTCAATGGTCTTTGTGAATACAGTGGTGCTGGTGCAGGACAGTTTGGGGCTGGGTGAGGAAGCAGTTGCACTGGCATTCGCGGGTTTCGGCGCGGGGTCGATGCTGGCGGCATTCTTGCTGCCGCGCATGCTTGAGCGACTGGAGGACCGCCCGGTAATGATCGGCGGCGCTGCGCTGATGGTGGGTGGAGTTGCACTGGTTCCCTTGGTGGGCGGACTAACTTCGCTCATCGCACTTTGGGCCGCAATTGGCTTTGGATTTTCCCTGACGCAGACGCCGATTGGACGGATTATCAACCGTTCAGCGCGGGCGGCCGATCGGGCAGCAGTCTTTGCCGCCCAGTTTGCCCTCTCCCATGCCTGCTGGTTAGTCACTTATCCACTGGCGGGTTGGGTCGGCGCAGGCGCGGGGCTGAGTGTCGCGGCTTTAGTCCTTGCTGCGATCGGGGGTCTTGGGCTGGTTGCTGTCCTGCAGATGTGGCCCGTGTCGGACGCAACCGACCTGCCTCACGATCACCGGGACTTGGCCCCAGACCATCCACATCTGGCTAAGCGTGGTCCACACCATATCCACGCATATGTGATCGACGATCTGCATCGCCGCTGGCCGCGCGTATCTTGATTGCGCCAACTTCGTGTTCATGACTCCAGTCTTTCTGTATCAGCTCCAAAAATAACGAAGAGAACAGAGTTCACAGCAAATTCGCTTCCGTAAAATTATATACCGGGGTCTTCAGCGCTACTAATGCAGCGAACATTTCGCTAAAACAGCGAGGCAGACTGCTCTACCCCAGTGCTCAATGGTCTCACAATAAAAGCACGCAAAGGTGATCATTTTTTCGTGGTATGGCGAGTATCACTGTAGTTTGCGCTTGACCTTCCAGCGTTGGGAAGGAGCACACTCAAATGGAGACTGATGAATCTGCCTTCACGAAGCGCAGACCGCTAACGGAGGACGCTATGTCAACTGTTGATCCGCACGCAGGCCACACTCATTCGAAGCCTGAACTGCAACAGAGTAACGCGAATCCCGAACACGGTGCCGGGCCGACGGCCATTGACCCGGTCTGCGGTATGACTGTGATCCTGAAGTCCGAGACCCGCACCGAGACATTTGACGGCAAGTCTTTCCACTTCTGTTCGGGCAATTGCCAAGAGAAGTTCAAGGTTGATCCGTGGTTCTATGCCTCGGGCCGGGCTGCCGGGCGCAAGAAGTCCGCCGCAGCTAATGTCCAGTATACCTGCCCGATGCACCCCGAAATCATCCGCGATGCGCCAGGCGCCTGCCCGATTTGCGGCATGGCGCTGGAGCCCATACTGCCTTCCGACGAGCCCAGTGAAGAACTGACCGACTTTACCCGACGGATGTGGACCTCAGCTGCGGCAGCGGTGCCGCTCGTTATTCTGACAATGGGCGAACTGGTCGCCCTGCCCGTCCGGGACTGGATTGGGCATCAGGTGGCCAGCTATCTGGAGTTCGCACTTGCGACGCCGATCATCCTCTGGGCTGCCTTACCGTTCTTCAAACGCGGCTGGGACTCGGTTGTAAACCGTTCACCCAACATGTGGACGCTGATCAGCCTCGGCGTGGCAGCAGCGTATCTCTATTCTCTTTTCGCGACCTTTATGCCGGGCATCTTTCCAGAGGCCTATCGAATGGGTCACGGCGTTGGCACTTATTACGAGGCAGCGGTGGTGATCGTGGCATTGATCTTCGTGGGCCAGGTCCTGGAACTGCGGGCGCGCGAGCGCACGGGCGATGCGATCCGCGCACTGCTTGATCTCGCTCCCAAGACGGCAAGGCGGATCCTGCCTGATGGGACGGAATATGACGCTCCGCTGGAAAACATCATGGCAGGCGACCGGCTGCGTGTGCGCCCTGGTGATGCCGTGCCGGTGGATGGCGTCGTTATCGAGGGGCGATCCAGTCTGGATGAGAGCATGCTGACGGGCGAGTCCATGCCGGTCGAAAAGGCACCGGGCGATGTGGTAACCGGGGCCACAATCAACAAGAATGGCTCTCTGGTGATTGAGGCGGGAAAGGTCGGTGCCGATACGGTGCTGGCGCAGATCGTGGCGATGGTATCGAACGCGCGCCGTTCACGTGCGCCTATCCAGGGTTTGGCTGACCGGGTGTCGGCAGTGTTCGTGCCGACGGTTGTGGCTATCGCCATTGTCGCTTTCGTCGCTTGGCTCGCCTTCGGGCCGGAACCCGCTCTGGTCTTCGCTATCGCCTCCGCGGTGTCGGTGCTCATCATCGCCTGCCCCTGTGCGCTTGGCCTTGCGACACCTATATCCATCACCACAGCGGCTGGGCGCGGCGCACAGGCGGGTGTTCTGATCAAGGATGCTGAAGCGTTGGAACGGATGGCAAGCGTCGACACCCTGATCGTCGACAAAACCGGCACCCTGACGATGGGAAAACCGAAGCTGACCGATACTCTAGTGCTGGGTGATATCCCTGCGGCCGGCCTGCTATCGCTAGCCGCTGCACTTGAGCGCGGCTCAGAACATCCACTGGCTGAGGCAATCGTCGAGGGGGCTGAGGCACAAGGTGCTGCACGTCAGGAGGCCGCGGAGTTCGAGGCTGTCACTGGCAAAGGAGTGCGTGGCAAGATCGGCGGACGAGTGGTTGCGCTTGGCAATGCGGCGATGATGCGAGAAATGGGATTGGATACAACGCAGGCTGAGGCAAAGGCTGACACCCTGCGCGCCGAGGGCAAGACCGCGATGTTCATTGCGGTGGACGGCATGCTAGCCGGCATCGTGGCAGTGGCTGACCCCATCAAGGACAGCACCGCCCAGGCAATCCGGGAACTGCATGCCCAAGGTCTGCG
>JBKJQU010000159.1:0-11091 GCA_046594995.1 Aestuariivirga sp. | reverse complement strand
GCGAACATGTCGATCCAGTGCGAGACCTGATGCTCGCCCATGGAGCCATGGTGCGAAATGCCGGTGAAGCAGACGCCGAGGCCGCAAAGCGTGAGCACGCGATGGAGGTGCCCGTTGGCGGCGATATCGTGCTTCGCAAGACCTGCCGCGGATTCGATCATCTTCGGCTCGTCATCGGCGATCAGCGTGTAGGGGACACCCGAATAGAAGGTGCCGAACAGGCGGTGCGAGGCCCACCATTCGACCTGCGCCGTGGGGCGGCAGAGCGAATCGCCCAGGCCCGCGGCCGAGAGCCAGTGCGGGGCATCGGCTGTGACCTTCAGATCAAGGAAAATCCCGCGCGGCGCATGGGCGGGAAGGGACGTCTTGTAGCCGTTGTTGAGCGTCACCGATGCGGTCAATGCGGCATAGCCGTTCATCGAGGCGGCGGTGCCGAAGGTGGCGTATTTCCGGCCGTCCTTGAAGGTTGCGTATTTGCAGCTATCGGAAAGTGAGCCCGAGCCCACGGCGACGATGGCATCGGCGTGGCGGGTTTTCTCCTGGACCATGGCGATCGTTGGCTCGTCGCAATGGGTGTTGCCGGGAAGGACCAGCTCATCGATGGTGCCGAGCGCCTTCAGGTGCTTCGCCACGCGGCGGCCCATGGCCTCGTTGGTGTTGACATCGGATACGACGGCAATGCGGCGGCCGAGCTTCAAGGGCGCGATCATATCGGCCTCGCCGCCATCAAGCGATTCCTCGATGCGGATCATCTCGAAGGGAACGGTTGCCGCCTTGTTGGTGGTCGGGTCCTTCCACTTGCCGGCGACGACTTCGGAAATCAGTGTGTTCCAGTCGGTCATGCGCGGCCCTCCGCTGTGAAGGCATCGAGACGGGCGTTCCAGTCGCGGACTGCGGGGTAAAGATCGGTATAAATGGCGAGCAACTCCTGATAGCGGCGGGACGCCTTGACGCGCGGCCTGAATGTCTTGACGGGTTTTCCCGCCATGGCGGAGGCGGCCTTGATGACGGTATCAAACCAGCCGGCGCCCTTTGCCGCGGCGATGGCAGCGCCAAGCGATGAGGCCTCGGCGGTTTCGAGCCGCTTCACGGCACGCGCGGTGACATCGGCCAAAATCTGACACCAGAGATCGGAACGCGAGCCGCCGCCAATCGCTACGAAATGTTCGATCGGCTGCCCCGAGGCCTCGACCGCGAGATTGGTCATCATCGTCTGTTCGAGCGACACGCCTTCGAGGATGGCGCGATAGACATCGCCACGGCGCTGCGAGGCAGAGAGGCCCATGATGACGCCGCGCGTCGCCGTATCCCAGAACGGCGTCATGGAGCCGGACCAATGCGGCATGACGACGATGCCGTTGGCGCCGATGGGGGAGGCCGCCGCTTCCTTCTCGAGCTGCTTTATGATCGCCGGGTTCTTTTCCAGGTCGACGTGAAAGAGGTTCTCGATCATCCAGTTGACGAGATAGGTGCCGGTGCGAAGGCAGGTTTCGTAGATGTAGCCGTCCTCGGCGACAGCTGTCAGTGTACGGAATGATTGCGCATGGGCATAGGCTGTGCCGGAGCTTCCCGACACGCAGGCGGTGCCCATGTTGATATAGGCGCGGCCCTTGACGAAGACATTGGTGGCTGTGCCCGCGCACTGGCCGTCGCCACCGCCGGCGGCGATGGGCATACCAGCTTTCAGGCCCGTGAGTTTCGCGGCTGCTGCGGTCACTTCGCCCATGACTTCGCCGGGGCGGTAGAGTTTCGGCACCTGGGTGCGGTTGAGTCCCACGCTGCCGAGCAGTTCGTCCGACCAGTCGTAGCGGGCCATGTCGATCAGGCCCATGGGGTCGGCAGACGCCGTCGATGTATGCCAGTGGCCGGTGAGAAAATGCGTGAGCACGCCGTGGACTTCCGCCGTCATGGCGGTCTTCTTCCACATGGCCGGCATCTTCTCGGCGAACCAGGCGCAGCGGGCGATGCAGGGCGTGGTGTCGGCGGGCTTTCCAGAAATGCCGCGAAGATGCTCGGGCCCGAGTTTCGCGGCCAGCGCCTTTGCCTGATTGGGCGCGCGCTCGTCGAGCCACAGCGTTCCGGGGCGGAGCGCCTTGTTGTTCTTGTCGAACTGCGCGAAACTTTCGCGCTGGTTGGAAATGGCAAGGCCGGCAACCCGCTTCATATCGATCTTGCGGGAGAGCTGCTTCAGCGCCGAGGTGAGGGCGGAGGTCCAGTCGGACGCCTCCTGCTCGAACCAGCCGGGCTGGGGATTGGAAAGCGGAACGGGAGCGCGCCCTTCAGCGACAAGCCTGCCCCGCGCGTCCCAGGCGATGGCCTTGGTCGCCGTGGTGGAGGAATCGATGCCGATGACGAGATCGCCGCGCATGAGGGCTTCAATGCATTCGAAAGACGGAGGTGGCTTTCGGCCACCTCCGCCAAGTTGACAGAGAGTTTCTTAGAGCAGACCGGATTCAGCCACAGCTGCGTCGATCGCGGCTGCGATGGTGTCCATGCACTTCTTGGCGTCGCCGCCGAAGTCCTGGCCGGTCAAGAGCTTGCCGAGGTTGACGGGGATCTCGTTGTTCGAGAAGCCAGCCCACAGCGGCATGTCGGGTTCGGAGGCCATGTCGTTGTTGATGGTCTCGAGAACGACGGGCAGATGGCGCGTCGTGCCGGGGCCGACAACTTCCTTTGCCTTGACGCGCGGGTCCGCGAAGGACGAGAGACGCATCGGAGCAAAGCCGCCGCCAAGGGTGCAGCGGGTCATGATGTCCTTCGAGCAGGCCCACTGCATGAAGATCCACGCAGCATCGACGTTCTTCGAGTACTTGGACAGGCCAAGGATCGAACCGCCCTGGTGGCCCCAGTTCGGGATTTCGCCGAAGCCGGCTTCCGAGACCGGACGCAGGCCCTTCGAGCCCTGGATCGGGCGCTTGCATTCCCAGAGGCCCTTGACCTTGGAGTCATCGGCATCGAGGCCCGGCATGAATTCATCCCAGGAGTTGATGAGGGCAACCTGGCCGGACGCCATCATCTGCCACTGGCCATCCCAGGTCGAATTGGTCGATTCGGCCGGAGAATAGGTCAGCAGTTCCTGATAGACCTTCAGGCCGCGTACGGCTGCTTCATCATTGCCCTTGAACTTCTTGTCGGCGCCGAAGATCGAGCCGCCTTCGTTCCAGACAACCTGGGTCCAGTCGCAGTTGAGCGAGTAGTGGCCCGACTTGGCCTGGAGGCCCGTACCGAAAATGCCGTTGGCCTTTTCAGCCTCGGTGATCATCTTCGCAGCGGCGACAAATTCTTCCACCGTGTTCGGCGGAGAGATCTTGTGCTTCTCGAGGATGTCCTTGCGGTACATTGTGGTCATGATCGGAATGTCGAAGGGAATGCCGACCCACTTGCCTTCATAGAGGGCAAGACCGTCCACCAGCGGCTTGGAGAAGTCGTCCCAATCCATGCCAGGCATGGCGAGGTCGGGCTTGTCCTTATAGTACTGGATGGGGTCGATCGTATCCTGGGCAAACGTGGCAACCCACGACTGGTCGAGATAGTAGAGGTCGTAGGAACCGAGCTGGCCCTGCACATCCTGCGTCGCCTTGGCGAGAACCTGCTCGAGGGGCACGATTTCGATTTCAACTTCGATGCCGGTGGCTTCGGTGAATTCGCCCTTGAGCTTGTCGAGGACGACGGTCGGGGGTGTTGCTTCCGAGGTGTAGCGGATCTTGGCGCCCTTGAAGGGTGCCGAGACATCCTTCAGCCACTTTGTCATCTCGGCGTCCTGCGCGTAAGCGGCATCGCCGATGAAGCTGCCGCCGCGATCGCGGCGGGTGTTGCCCAGCAGGGCGACGTTGAAGGCGGACAGGCCGACGCCAGCCATGCCGATCTTCTTCAGGAAGTCGCGCTTGGAAATGCGGCGGGCGGCGAAGTCGCGCGCCGTGTCGGCGATGAACGTCTTCTTGTCGTAGTCTTTAAAGCTCATAGAAATCCTCCCATGGGTTTGAGCTCAGTTGTCTCGCGCACGGTTCTCACTCCTTCAGGGATCCCAGAGTGAGGCCGCGCACCAGATGGCGTTGGACGAGCAGGATGAAGATGAAGCCGGGGATTGCCGCTGCCGTTCCCAGCGCCGCAATGAAACCCCATTCATTGCCCGTCGAAGTCACGAAAGTCTGAATCTTGACCGGAACCGTGCGGATGCTGGTGGTGAGGAACAGCGACAGCAGGAACTCGGTCCAGGAGAAAATGAAGCAGAGAACAGCCGATGCGGCCACGCCGCCCTTGACCATCGGCAGCACCACCTTGCGGAACGTGAGCCAGCGCGTGGCGCCGTCGATCATCGCCGCTTCGTCCACATCCTTCGGCACGTCGTCGAAGAAGGATTTCATCAGCAGCACGGCGATCGGCAGGTTCATGAGCGCGTAGATCATCATCAGGCCGAAGTAGCCCATGTAGATGTTGTCGGTATCGCGCAGGCCCGCCGACTTGTAGATCGTCACCAGCGGAATGAGGATGGCGATGGGCGGCATGAAGCGCTGGCCCAGAACCCAGTTGATGTAACTGACACGCCCCTTGAAGGCCATACGCGAGAGAGCATAGGCAGCGAAGACGGCGACACTCATCGTGACCGCAGTGGCGCCCAGCGACACCACGATCGATTCAAGGATCGAGATGCGCGAATCATAGGCATCGGTGCCTGCGACGCCCATGCCGATGCCCTGGTCGATCGCCATCTGCGAGCGCGACATGCCGAACAAGGTGACGCCATAGTTGATGAGCGTCGGCACGAAGTCGAAGAACACCACGCGGTCCTTGTCAAAGACTGCCGAGATCGGCTTGATCGAGGTGAGCGCCCACCACAGGATGGGAAACATGAAGATGCCGGTGACGAGAATGGCAAGGGCGTCACGCAGCAGCTGAACGGGGCGGGAATGTTCCATCAGAGCTTCACCTTGAAGATCTTCATGAAGATCGATGACGTGGCGATCACGATGATGAGCGTGAGGAGCGCAATGGTCGAGGCATAGGGGAAATCGGCATTGCCGAAATAGATGCGGCCCGCATAGGAGGTGAGAGTCTCGGTGGCGGTGCCGGGGCCGCTATCCGTCATCACCTTCACATAGTCGAAGGCACGAAAGAGATCGATGCCGCGGATCAGCACCGCGATGGCGATGACCTTGGACATCATCGGCAGGGTGAGCTTGAAAAAGACCTGGAAGGCATTGGCGCCGTCAATGGCGGCGGCTTCGAAAGGCTCTTTCGGCAGCGAGCGAAGTCCTGCCAGCATGATCAGCACCATGAAGGGCGTCCATTGCCAGATCTCGGCAGCCAGCACGCCCGCCATGGCAGTGTTCGCACTGCCCAGGATGGAGTAGCCAGGCGGCAGAAGACCCAGCGCGATGATGCCGCGGCTCAACACGCCGAACGAGCCATTAAGCATCAGCAGGAACATCATGGCGGTGACGGAGGGCGGAATGACCAGCGGCAGCGTCATCAGTGCGCGGAGAATGCCATAGCCCTTGCGGTCGGAATCGAGCAACAGGGCGATCAGCATGCCAAGCACGAGCTGACACACCAGGGCAATGCCGGTATAGATGAAAGTATTCATCAGCGCATTCCAGACGCGCTCGTCGAACAGCAGCTTTGTCCAGTTGTGATCGGGATCGAAGACCATCTTCCGGGTGGCGGCGTTCTTCTTGTAAAACGACAGCGTCACCGCATAGAGCAGCGGATAGATGCCGAAGACGATCATCAGCGCGGAAGCCGGAAATAGCCAGGGGAAGGGATGTTCCGAAGACAGCCAGCGCGGCAGCCATGGGCGGCGCGCCGTGAAGCCCGTGGCATCGCGCGCGGCGAAGCTTGCGGCTTCTCCTGCCATTTTCGAAATCCTCCCACACTGCCGTGTCCGGCAGGCCGAAACTTTTGTTATTCTGAAATTGCAAATGTGCAGGCAGCGCCGCGCGGAGTCAACGGCGAAGCGCGCCGCACTATGATTTTTGCAATGCAAACATTATATTGCAGCGCAATGCATACTGACAAATTTGCCAAAGACACTACGTTTTCCAGAAGCTCAATCAGATCTGGTGGAACTCGGCACCGGCCTGATCGAGCAGCTTGCGGATCTGGGTGAGGATCAGGGCTTTATCGGGAATTCAGTTGCCGCCGGTGAGCCGTTTATCTGCCCTTACGCGGCTTGATGACCTTTGCGCTCTGTGCAAGGCCCAGCGGCACGGCATTGGCGCTGGGGCCTCCGATGGTGACGGGCCCCCCCGCTTCCGCGCGGGCTTGCAGTTCCGCAACGAGCGGCGAGACCCCTGCGATCACTTTATATTCCGTGCCCGTTACTTCTTGCTCTTCTTCTTGGCTTTCTTCGGCTCGTCGCGGCGCTCCGGCCCGATGACGGACAAGGCATCGCCCTTGCCCAGATCTTCCGGCTGCTTGCCGTAAGTCTTGAACCGGGCAAGCACAGTTGTCATCTGGACGTCGGTCAGGATCACGGGCTTTCCGGCCTGGAGGGCAGCCCAATACTGGTGGCTGATGGCCTCCACCTCGCCTGCGCGCCAAAGCGCGTTCTCGAGATTGTAGCCGAAGGCGATCTGGCCGTGATTGCCGAGCAGGCAGGCGGAACGGCCTTCCATGGCTTTCAGCATCACGTCGGACAGTGCCTGCGTGCCGTATTCGGCATAGTCCGAGCAACGGATGTCGGTGCCGCCGCCAATGCCGATCATGTAGTGGAAGGGCGGAATGTCCTTCCTGAGGCAGGCAAGTGCTGTCGCATAGATCGAATGCGTGTGGACGACCGCGTTGGCTTCCGGACGGTGCTTCAGAATGTCCATGTGCATGCGCCATTCGGTGGAGGGCAGGTAGTCACCGAAATAGCCGCCGTCGAAATCCATCTCGACCACATGCTCGGGCTTCATCTTGTGATAGGGAATGCCGGACGCGGTGATCAGAAAGCCCTCATCCGTCCGTACGCTGACGTTTCCGGACGTGCCCTGGTTGATCCCCTCCTCGTTCATCTTGAGGCAGGTCAAGATCACCTGCTTGCGGAGGTCGAGGTGTTTCAGCTTGGACATGTGATGAATTCCCAATTTGCAAGATCGGGCCGCGGCTATAGACCCTTAACACCGTCATATACAAGTGGGCTTGCCGATTGACGCCCATGCGCGGAATGCGCAGAGTGCATCAAAAATGGGAAGATTCATGTCTTACGCGAAGCCCCGCGGCATAGCCGTCGTCGATGTCGGGTTTACCAATACCAAGATTGCAGTGTTTTCGCCCGACGGGAAAATGATCGCCGAGCGCAAGGCGCCAAGCCGCCATGTGCAAGGGCCGCCCTACCGCCATATCGATCCTGAACCGATGGTCGATTTCTGCCGCGTGACGCTGGCCGGGCTCGACCGCATCCTGCCGCTCGATGTGATCGTTCCGTGCGCGCATGGCGCGGCACTGGCCTGCCTCGACGCCAATGGCGATCTGGCGCTGCCGGTGATGGACTACACCTCCGAGCCTCCCGCCGGCATCGTGGAGGACTACAAAAAAATCATGCCGGGTTTCGACGAGGCGTTCTGCCCGCTGCTGCCCATGGCGCTGACACATGGCCTGCAGCTTTACTGGCAGGAGCAGAGCCAGCCCGAAAGATTCAAGCGCATCGCCACCGTAATGCCGTGGATCCAGTACGTGGGATACCGGCTGTCAGGCGTGGCGGTGACAGAGATTTCCAGCATGTCGTGCCAGACGCATCTGATGGACACGCGCAACCAGGAACTTTCCTCGATGGTGAAGGCACGCGGCTGGGCGAAGTTCTTCCCGCGCATGGCGAAAGCATGGGAGACGATCGGCCGCCTCAAGCCCGAATTCATGGGCGAAGGCTTTCGCGGCGAGGCGCGCGTGGTGGGCGGCGTTCATGACTCGACCGCCAATTTCATGCGCTATGTGTGCGGGGGGCTCGATCGCTTCTCGCTCGTTTCGACAGGCACATGGAGCATCGCGTTCGATCCCTCGACAGCGCTCGATGTTCTCGATCCGGCGCGCGACACAAATACCAATACCGATGTGCTGGGCCGCGCCGTGTGCTGCAGCCGGTTTTTCGGCGGCAAGGAATTCGAAGCGGTTTCGGGCGGCGCTCCGGCGGAGGCTGCAACGCTTGAGCATGTCGCCGGACTTGTGGCGCGCGGCACGCTTGCCGTTCCCTCGTTCACGCCAACGAGCGGGGCCGTTCCGCACTCGGGCGGCAAGGGGCGGGTGGAGGGGAAAGCACCAGCAGGCAATGCGGAGCGTTCATCGCTGGCGGCGCTCTATTGCGCGCAGATGGTATCCGAACAACTCGATGCCATCGCGTCGAAGGACGATATCATCGTCGATGGGCCCTATTCGCAGAACAAGGTACTGCTCTCGGTGCTGGGGCAGCTGAGGCCCGGCCAGAAAGTGTTGGCGTCTGACCTGCGTGACGGGACAACGGCGGGTGCGGCAGTGCTGGGTCTGATCGAGGATGGCAGGCTGCCGGCAATCCCGCTGTCGCTCGTAGCGTCCAAACCGTCAACGATCCCCGGGTTGGCGGGCTATCATGCGGCATGGAAGGAAAAGGCCTATGGTCAGGGCTAGTGCCTGCCTCGCGGCGATGGTGCTTTCAACGTCTCCCGCGTTTGCCTTCGACTGCGGCAAGGCGGCCACCCAGGTGGAAAAGGCCGTGTGTGCCGAACCGGAATTGAAGGCGCTTGATGACAGGATGTCGGCGCTTTATTCGGACGTGCGCGGGCTTTCGCGCGAGGCCGAGCGCAAGATGCTGGCGCGTTCGCAAAAGAACTGGATTGCCGAGCGCGAAGCCAACTGCCCGCAACCGGGGACTGACATTTCAGCCTGCATCACCAGCACGACGGCAGAACGGATCGCACTGTTCGAGGCAAAGCCCGCTTCCGGGCCGGGTGTGGCGGGCCGCATCATTCCAACCTTCATCGTGCAGGCGGGAACAGAGCAGGTCTATGATCTCGACATCACCATGCTGCGCTTTGCCAAGGCTTCGTCAGCCGGGCAGAAGCGCTTCAACAGGATTGCGGAAGACATGGTGGCGCGGATCAAGACCGGGCCACATGGCGAGAACACTATGGGCCGCGTCTATGCGATGGAAGAGGCGATGACGCTCACCTACGCCTCGCCGAAGCTCATCTCCGTGATGTTCAGCACCTGGTATGACATGGGGGGTGCCCACGGCAACGGCGCCACTGAAAACTTCAACTTCAGCAAGGACACGGCCAAGGATTACGGTATCGGGGATTTCTTTTCCGAAGCCGCTGCGGAACAGCTGATGGACCAGTGCAAGGCGCAGATCATCGCGGAGAAGAAGGAACGCTTTGGCGGCGAACCCTACGACCCCGCCACCGACGATTTCCTGAAGGGTGACGTCATTGCCGAGCATGTGGCGACGATGAGTTCATGGAGCTTCACGGAAACTGAGGCCAGTATTGGTTTCGACGCCTATGCCATCGGCTCCTATGCAGAAGGGGCCTATGAGTGCCGCTTTGGAATAACCGCGCTCAAGGCCATCGCATTGGATACCGCACCCTTACCGTAGCCCATTTGACCGTGATTAAGGAACTCGCAAGATTGCGGGGGCATGATGAAGCCATCGTTTACAGGATGTATCATGAACGCCGACCTGCCCTATGCCGATGCTGCTTCGTCCTTCACCCTGGTTTGCCCGGGATATCGCGGGGCCTCGTCGCATGAGGGTGCGGCGCGGGCCGAGGGCAAGCTGACCTTTACCATCGGTTCCCAGGTCGTCGCCGAAATCGATCATTCCGACCTGCTGGAAAGCTGGGAAGCGGCGGAAGAACTGACGCCTGCCGAAGTCGTCAGGATGACCAAGGTTGCCGCCGATCATCTCACCGACATTCTCGACAGCGGGCTTGCGGCGGGCGACCTGACCGAGGCAGTGACCGATGCGGCCGTGGTGTTCCTGCTGTCGATGAAGCGGAAAGGGATTTCCGACCCGAAGCGGATTCCCGCATGCACCGTGATGTGGAATGGGCGTGAGGGCGAGGAACGTGTTTTCTTCGGTTCATGAAAGACGTTCCGCCTGAGAAGCTTCCGCCGGTTTCAGCCGGCGATTATGGCCGCAGCTTGCGCGGGCTTGGCTTCAACCTGCTGGTGAGCGATGTGCCGCGCGCCGTGGCCTTTGCAACTGAAGTGCTTGGCGCCACTAGCTTTTTCGACAATGACAGCTTTGCAGCGATGAAGCTTCACGGCGGCGACTTCATGTTTCATGCCGACCACACCTATCGCAGCAATGCGCTGGCGGGCCTCGTCGCAGGTCTGGACGGGCGCGGTGCCGGGGTTGAGCTCCGAGTATACGGTTGCGACCCCGATATTGCCGAGGCCCGCGCGCGAGACGGCGGCTGGACGGTGCTTTCCGGCAGCATGGACAAGCCGCACGGGCTTCGCGAATGCATCATCCTCGATGACGACGGCTATGCCTGGGTGCCGGGGATCGCCATCAGGGATCAGGCGGCATAGCCGCTGCGCCAATCCATCACGGCGGTGACGAAATCGGTGGTGTCGTGCATCGCCTCGTCGAGGAGCGAGAGGGGCGTTGCATGCGAGGGCTCGATCTCTCCCATCGCGTCGCCGTGGTCGATCCGCATGCGTGCACCGAATTTCCGGGCCAGCCGCTGCATGCGGTTGTTCTCGCGCATGCAGATCATGTGAAGCTGGCCGATGCCGCGGTTCTGCGCCGTGGTGATGATACGATCCATCAGCGCTGATCCAAGCCCATGTTTTTGATGGTCTTTTTCTACCGCGAAGGCGGCCTCCGCCGTCGTGTCTCCCGTCGGGTGGATGGCGCGCAGTTCGGCCGAGGCATACATGTCGGGGCCGATGAAGGCGCCATAGGTCACGGTTCCAACGCGCTGTGCCGTATCGGCATAGGCTTCGAGGAAGGCATCATTGACCGCGGTGCCGAAGCGGGCATGGCGAGTCTCGTCGTCCAGCCTGAGGAGATGGCGGCGGAAGGCCGGGTAATCCACCGGCCATAGCTTGCGGATGTGATAGTTTGCTGAGGCGCTATCCATGTGTTCACCTTTCGAAATGGTCTCAAATATTATTTTGACTGTCGAAATT
>JBKJQU010000024.1:0-4707 GCA_046594995.1 Aestuariivirga sp. | reverse complement strand
AAGCCGGGGAGCCGGGGCCTCAGATGATTATTGGCATCGGCAATGACGTGATCGACATCCGGCGGATCGAGGAGACGCTGGAGAAATATGGCGAGCGGTTCATCGCCCGCATCTTTACCGATGTGGAAGTGCGGAAATCGGAGAAGCGGGCGCAGCGGGCCGCGTCCTACGCCAAGCGATTCGCGGCGAAGGAGGCGTGTTCGAAGGCGCTGGGCACCGGTTTCAGGGCGAATGTGTTCTGGAAGGACATGGGGGTGGTCAACGAACCTTCGGGCAAGCCCACGATGGTGCTGACGGGGGGAGCAAAGGCCCAGCTCGACAAGCTGACACCTGCCGGGCACGCCGTGAAGATTCACCTGACGATTACCGACGACTTCCCATATGCCCATGCCTTCGTGATGATTGAGGCACTTGAAACCTGCTAGGCGCTCCGACAGGTGTGCCTAAAACGCAACAGTGAATTGCCTTGAAGGGTGCTGCGTTGCATCACATATGGCCAAGGTCTATATGCCAAGCGTAATGGACCAAGTGACAATTGGCTTGGGGCGGATGCACAAGAAAGACCATACGATGGCGGCGGCACAAGATACGCGGCGGAAGTCCGATGACGGCCTGTGGGAGACCGTGAAGGTTATCATTCAGGCGCTCCTGATCGCCTTTGTGGTGCGGACCTTCCTCTATCAACCTTTCAATATTCCCTCCGCTTCCATGTACCCGACATTGAAGATTGGCGATTATCTTTTCGTTTCAAAGCTTTCATACGGATATGGGAAGTATTCCTTCAACTTCTCTCTTGGCATGTTCGGCAAGGAACTGGTGACCTGCTGCCCGATCGATTTTCCGGGCCGAGTGGTGATGGCTGATACCCCGGAGCGGGGCGACGTAGCAGTGTTCAAGCTGCCGACCAATACGGACATCGACTACATCAAGCGGGTGATCGGCATGCCCGGCGATCGCGTGCAGATGCGAAGCGGCGTTCTCTACATCAACGGCGAGGCCGTGAAGAAAGAGCGAATCGAGGACTATACCGGGCTCAGCGACAAGGGTGGCAGCACTCCGGTGCCGCAATATCTCGAAACGCTGCCCAATGGCGTGCAGTACCGGGTGCTTGATACCAAGCAAGAGGACATCGGCGACAACACGAATGAGTATGTCGTTCCCGAAGGCCACTATTTCATGATGGGTGACAACCGCGACAATTCGCAGGATTCGCGCTACCAGAATGAAGTGGGATATGTTCCGGTCGAGAATTTCGTGGGCCGTGCCGACATCATCTTCTTCTCCGTTTCGCCGGACGCCAGCCTGTTCGAAGTGTGGCGGTGGCCCTTCGCGATCCGCTGGAGCCGCTTTTTCAATACGCTCTGACCTTGGCCCGCTTTATACCGGAACGCTTCGAGCAGATTTCGGCGCAGATCGGCTATCGCTTCAATGACGAGACGTTTCTGGTGCGGGCGCTGACCCATGCGAGTACGCTGAAGCACAAGGGAACCTATCAGCGGCTGGAATTCCTGGGTGACCGGGTGCTGGGGCTGGTGATCGCCGAGCAGCTTTTCCAGGCCTATCCAGATGGGAGCGAGGGCGAAATGTCGGGCTACCATTCCGCGCTGGTGCGGGGCGAGGCCTGCGCACAGGCCGGTGACGGGATCGGGCTTGCCGAACTTGTCATCACCGGGGGCAGCGAGCGCGCCAAGGGCATGCACCTGAACCGCGCGGTGCTGGGTGATGTGATGGAAGCACTGATTGCGGCCATCTATGTCGACGGCGGGCTGGAGGCAGCGCGGACCTTCATCCTGAAGAACTGGGCGCCGCTGCTGGGGCATCCCTCCGTTGCGGTGAAGGACGCCAAGACGTTTCTGCAGGAATGGGCCCTGGCGCGCGCGCTGCCCATTCCGGTCTATCGTATCGTCAGCCGCGACGGGCCGGAACATGAGCCGGTCTTCGCCGTCTCCGTCGAAGTGAAGGGCAAGCCTCCGGCCGAGGGCAGCGCGAAGAGCAAGCGCGCGGCCGAGCAGGATGCTGCCGAACTGTTTTTGAAACGCGAAGGTATCAGAGCATGACCGACAACATCATCGAGCCGACGCGTTGCGGTTTTTGTGCCATCATCGGTGCGCCCAATGCGGGGAAGTCGACGCTCGTCAACCAGATCACCGGATCGAAGGTTTCGATCGTCAGCCACAAGGTACAAACGACGCGGGCGCGCATTCGCGCCATTGCCATGGAGGGCAGAGCGCAGATCATCCTGGTCGACACGCCCGGTATCTTCAAGCCACGCAGGACGCTTGACAAGGCGATGGTGGAAAATGCCTGGGGCGGTGCGGGCGACGCCGATGCCGTGGTGCTGTTGGTGGATGGCAGGCCGGGCGTGACGGACGATGTGCGCAAGATCATCGAGCATCTCTCGAAGATTGGCGCCAGGGCGATGCTGGTGATCAACAAGATCGACCTGATGAAGCGCGAGGACCTGCTGAAGGTTGCGGCCGAGTTCAATGCGGCATTTCCCTTCGAGCAGACCTTCATGGTGAGCGCGCTGAATGGTTCGGGTACGGATGATTTGCGCAAGGCCATCGCGGCCAAGATGCCGTTGAGCCCGTGGCTCTATCCTGAAGACCAGGTGGCGGATGTGCAGCTGCGCTTCATGGCCGCGGAGATGACGCGCGAGAAGATCTACGAGCGGCTGCATGAGGAACTGCCCTATTCCTCCACGGTGGAAACCGAAGGCTGGGAAGAGCGGAAGGATGGCTCGGTAAAGATCGATCAGGTGATCTATGTGCAGCGTGACAGCCAGAAGGCCATCGTGCTGGGCAAGGGCGGCAAAACGGCGAAGCTCATCAACCAGCTGGCGCGGGCCGACATGGAAAAATATTTCGAGCGCAAGGTGCATCTCTTCCTGTTCGTTAAGGTTCGCGAGAACTGGACCGAGGACAAGGAGCGCCTGCGTATGATGGGCCTCGACGTCTGAC
This sequence comes from Aestuariivirga sp., assembly GCA_046594995.1. Lineage (GTDB taxonomy): Bacteria > Pseudomonadota > Alphaproteobacteria > Rhizobiales > Aestuariivirgaceae > Aestuariivirga. The sequence continues at coordinate 1,747 of JBKJQU010000024.1, read as the reverse complement.
ATTATGGAATGGCGCGACGAAGGTGTGATCCTGTCGGTTCGCCGCCATGGCGAGACGAGCGCTATTGCCGAAATGCTCACCGCCAACCATGGGCGCTGCCTCGGCCTCGTGCGCGGTGGCCGCTCGCGGGTGCAGCGTCCCGTTTTGCAGGCAGGGAATGCCGTTCAGGCCGTGTGGCGGGCAAGGCTCGAGGAGCAGCTCGGCACCTTTACCTTGGAACCGATTGATTTACGCGCGGGCGCGATCATGGTGGAGCCGTTCCGTCTGGCCGGGCTCGCCACGCTGGCCGGACTGGCGCAGCTACTTCCCGAGCGCGAGCCGCATGGGCGGGTTTACGAGGCGTTGCGGATCGTGCTCGACGCCATCGAGCAGGACGAGGTTTGGCCGGTCCTGCTGGTGCGATGGGAAATGGGGCTGCTGGACGAGCTTGGATTCGGACTTGATCTTTCGCAATGCGCCGCGACGGGCGCGCGCGACAACCTGATCTATGTGTCGCCCCGGTCTGGCAAGGCTGTCAGTGCCGCGGCGGGCGAGCCCTACAAGGAGCGGCTGTTCCGGCTGCCGGCCTTCATCTCCGCCAATGTTCCGGCGGGCGCGCAGGACGTGATCGACGGCTTGAGGCTGACAGGATACTTCCTGCATCGCAACGTGTTCGAGCCGCGCGGCGTGGAAATGCCCGATCAGCGCGAGTGGATCATCGGGGCCTTGGCCGAAAGGCCGCATTGAGGTTTGGCCGAGGGCGACTTAGGACGTCCTTTCCCGTTCACGGGAGAGGATAGGGGCCCAAGCGCAGCTTGGGAGAGGTGAAGGGGGTGCGGGCTGCGGCGGAAGCGGTGTCTGGCTTCCCCTCATCTCCCCGTTGCTTCCGCAACGGGTCCCTTCTTCTCCCGCTGAGGCGGGAGAAGACATTAGAGGACTTAATCGATGCTCGGACGTTTGAACCATGTGGCGATCGCCGTTCCCGACCTGGCGAAGGGTACGGAGGTTTACCGCTCGATGCTGGGAGCGAAGGTTTCGGCTCCGCAGGCTGAACCGGAACATGGGGTGAGGGTTGTTTTCGTGGAACTGCCCAACACCAAGATCGAATTGCTGGAACCGATGGGGGATGGGTCTCCCATCAAGGCTTTTCTGGACAAGAACCCGTCGGGTGGCATTCATCACATTTGCTACGAGGTCGAGGATATTCTGGCGGCGCGCGATCACCTGAAGGCTCAGGGCGCGCGCGTGTTGGGAGATGGCGACCCAAAGATCGGCGCCCATGGCAAGCCCGTGCTGTTCCTTCACCCAAAGGATTTCTGCGGTACGCTTGTCGAACTGGAGCAGGCATGAGCATTGCCAGCGGAATCGCGGTCTATTTTATCGTGTGGTGGATCTGCCTGTTTGCGGTGCTGCCGTTTGGCGTGAAGAATGCGCATGAGGCGGGCGATGTAGTGGAGCAGGGCAACGAGGCCGGCGCCCCCGTTAGCCTTATGCTGCTGAAGAAGGTGATTGCCACGACGCTTCTCTCTGCGGTCATCTTCACAATGATCCTGGGGCAGATGACCTATGCCTGGATCAGCTTCGAGGATATTCCGTTCCTCGGCGGCATGCCGCATTGACGATGTGCCGGACAAGCAAAAAGGCCGGAGCCTGAAGGCTCCAGCCTTTCTGTGACACTGCGTTTCCTCTACTTCCAGTGACTTGACCGGCGGGGCTGCTGCCGTGTGGCGCGCCCGGAAACATCCTCCCCAGACCTGGGTCCACCTGA
>JBKJQU010000020.1:0-4961 GCA_046594995.1 Aestuariivirga sp. | reverse complement strand
CGAAAGCGCTTCCTTCACGAGGCCCAGCACGGCGTTAAGGCCTTCCTTCTCGCCCAGGATTTCTGCCACTTCCTGCGCCACCGTCGTCAGGCGGGCCTCATCGAAATGCCGGAAGATCGGCAGATGCTTCACGATGTGGCCGATCTCGGCGAGTTCGATCGGATTGATGCGGCCTTCCACGCCCGACATCGTGACCATGGTGTAGATAAGAGCTTGTTCGATACTGATGGTGCCTAGCATGACAGTCTCCGTCTTTCGACGCTGGTTAGGCGAAGGCATCCGGCTTGTCCAGCGGGGCGGCGGAGGCCTCGATATTGGCGATCATCGCAGGCAGGCAGCGGGTTTTAAGGTCACACCGCGCGATGATGGTCTGGCGCGCCTTGCGCCGCATGTCTGCGAAGGCCTCCGGCCTCGCAAGGCAGTCGATCAAGGTATCAGACCAGCCCTCGACATCGAAGAAATCGACAAGGCGGCCATTGACGCCATCTTCGATATATTCGGTGACGGGCGGCGTGCGCGAGCCGACGACAAGAGTTTCCGCGGCCATGGCTTCCAGCAACGACCACGACAGCACGAAGGGATATGTCAGGTAGGCATGAACCCGCGTTACCCGCATCAGGTCGTTCAGAACGCCATGCGGCACCTGACCGGCAAAATGCACGCGGTTCAGGTCGATCCTGTCTTTCACCTCATCAAGAAATTTCTTCTTCCACGTGGTATCGGGCGGCGGCTTTCCACCGTAGCCTGCTTCCTCCGCTCCTACGATCACCACCTGCGCGTTGGGCCTCTCGCGCAGCAGTTTCGGCAGCGCGCGCATGAAGATGTGGTAGCCGCGATAGGGCTCGAGGTTGCGGTTCACGAAGGTGAGGAGTTCATCGCCTTGCCGGAACATTCTTGTGGTGCCGGGCAAGGTCGCTGTGGCGGAACCGCTTCCCGGATTGATGACGCCAGTATCGATGCCGTCGTGAATGACCGTGGTCTTCTGCCGCGCGAAGTCCGGCAGAAAGCTGGCTTGCCATTCCGTGGGTGCCAGCATGGAATCGGCTAGGTAATAGGAATGTAGAAGATAAGGCTGACGCGCCACGATGCGGGCACGCGCCTCGAAATCGGATTTGCCGAATTCAGGATCAAAATCCGTGTCAAGCCCGCGCGGCCGGTAGAAAAATTCAGCATAGAGCTTCAAGTGCGCCTCGGGCCAAACTTCCTTCAGGAAGATCGGCTCGCCCCAGCCAAGATGCGAAATGATGACATCGGGCTTGAATTGGGTGCGCTGCGTAATTGCCAGCCCGGCGCGCGCCACCACGCTGGCCCGGTGCATCATCTGCGCATGGGTTGTGGACAGCTCGAAAATCTTCGGATCGAACTCGCGGTTGCTCCACGGGTACTGGGCCACCGGTACGGTGAACTTCCGCTTGTTGGTGCTGGCGGTAAGTGCCAGCACCTTGTGGCCGCGCTGCGCGAGGGCGGGTGCGATGTGAACGAACTGGCCCGGAAAATTCTGGTGTACGAAAAGAATGTTCAAGTGCTGTGCGCCGCCATTTGATCCGCGATCAGGAATAACATGACTATCGGGCGTTTCGCACCATCTCGATCGCATCGACGAGACCCACGCGCGAGATCTGGATGCCGGGCGGGAAAGCTGTGGTGAAACGGCTGGCAAGGCGCGGATCGAGGATGACGAAACTGCCCGTGTCGCCTGCGCGCCGGATCAGGCGGCCAAAGGCCTGACGCAGCCGCAAGCGAACCACCATGTCGGTGTAAGCGTTGCCGCCAAAGGCTTCTTTCCGCGCGCGCTCAAGAATGGTCGGCGTTCCCCACGGCACGCGGTCGAGCACGATGAGCCGCAGCGAATCGCCCGGCACATCCACGCCGTCCCTCACCGCATCGGTGCCGAGCAGGCAGGCATCACGTTCGGCGCGGAACATGTCGACGAGCGTTCCGGTATCCATCGGGTCAACATGCTGGGCATAAAGCGGCAAGCCAACTTCAGCGAGCGGGCGCACCAGCCGCTTGTGAACGGCCCGCAACCTCGAGATGGCGGTGAAAAGGCCGAGTGCACCGCCGCCGGCACTCAGGAACAATTCGCGATAGGCGGCGGCCACCTGGTCCATGTTATCGCGGCTTACGTCATTCACCACAATGACCCGGCTTGATCCCACATAATCGAAGGGCGAATCATAGCTCTCGCGCTTCACGGGATAGGGGAGATGAACGGCCCCGGTGCGTATTTCCGCGTTGGCCCAGTCGTCAGGCGCGTCGGGCGGACGGTCCTTCAATGTGGCAGAAGTGATGACGATACCATCCGCCTGTTTCAGCACGGCCATTGCCATGGGCTCTGTCGGGTCCACCCAATGCGAGTGAAGTCCTACATCGAGTTCACGGCCAAAACTCTGCGTGATGTCGAACCATTCGACAAAGAGCGGATTCTTGTCTTCCAGCAGGCGCGAGAGCATGTCTACCCAGCTTCCGACCATCAGTTCGCCACGGCGCTTCAACGAACGCGAGATGGCCTCGATGCGCCCGCGGTCGTTGGTGGAAAGTTCCTCTGCTTCGGTATCGAGCTTTTTCGCCAGCGCGTTGGCGAGCGCCGTCATCGGGCGTTTCAGGTCGATCAGGGCAGTTGCAAGTTCGCCTGCCGCTGTGGCTAGACCATCGACCAACGGCAGGCAATCCGTCTCGATCGAATTGACGCCACCGTTTTCATCGGTACGTGCCAGAACCTGCTGGCGAACGAGGCTCAGGAAGTTTTCGGCAGGCCCGTCGGGCTGGCCTGCCTGCACACGCCTTGTCCAGCCGGGGCCGGGGAGTGCGAGGGAAGCACGAAGGACCTGCTGCAAGAGTTTTTCACCGTTGTCGTCCTCGCCGAGCAGATCCCCGATGCGGTCGGCGAGGCCACGCCCCCGGCGGCGTTCAGTTTCGGGCCCTCGCAGCCAACGGCGTAGCTCAGAGATTTCAAATGCGGTCAGGTGGCCCGAGAAGGCCGAATCCGCGGCATCGAACAAATGATGGCCTTCATCGAACACGATGCGGCGGATGCCGCCGGGTGCTGCTTCCTCTTCCTCGGTCGTTGCAACGCCCAAGGCATAGTCGACGGCGGCTTGATGAAGCACCAGCGCATGATTGGCGATGACGATCGAGGCATTGCGGCCTGCGCGTACCGACCGTCCGATGAAGCAGCGTTTGTAGTGCGGGCAGGCAGAATAGATGCATTCGCCACGGCGGTCGGTGAGGCCGAGGGACCCTGCGGTTACACCCCGGCCTTCGCCATCAATCGAGAGGTCGTTGAACAGCGAAAGGATCCATGACGGGAAATCACCGCCTACCATATCGCCATCGCGGGTGAAACGCGTCCATCGCGAGATCAGCGCGGCGAGCAGTGCAGTACGGGGATTGGCGGAAGTGAGGCGGCCAAAGACTTCCTGCATGTTGAGCAGGCAGACATAGTTCTCCCGGCCCTTGCGGATTACGATCCGGGTGCGGCGCTCATCGGGATCGCCCACGATGCGTGCGGTCTCCTGGTCGAGCTGGCGCTGGAGATTCTTCGTATAAGTCGAGACCCACACGGGCGCGTTGTTCTTGCGCGCCCAGAGATAAGAAGGTGCGAGATAGCCGAGTGTCTTGCCCAGCCCTGTTCCGGCTTCGGCCAGGAAAATATTGTTGAACTCCTTCTTCTGGCGCGGCTGAAACGCAAAGGTGGCGGCGGCGGAATAATCCCTCTGCGCCTGGCGCGTTTCCGATTCGCTGCCGAGAATTTCGTTCAGGAAACGCTGCGCCTCTTCCGGCGTGATCGCATCCTGGCGGCCGGGTGCACGGCCGCCGTCTTCCTCCCATTCCTCCACGCGGTCCCAGGCGTTGAGGCCCGTGGCGAACGTGCCGACATCAAGCTTTGGGTTGGCCTTCAACAGCGCCTGCATCACTGGCCTGGCCCATGGCCAGTTGGCCTTGGCGAGGAAATTCGCATTCTCCGCCGTTTCCCGGAGCAGGGGATAGTGCCGGTTTCCCAGGCGCTGGAGAAGATCATCGGCGATCAGGCGCACGGTTTCTTCATCGTTGCTGGCGGGTTCGAGGGCGAGAGACCGAGCAAGGCCGGTGGGCGTTGGGGTTGCAAAGCGGGCGGGGCAGGTGAAGGCGAAAAGTTCGGCCACATCGAAGTGGCGCTGGTCGCGTGCGGCGCGGATGGTGGCGCGCGGAGCGTTGGCGGCAACGCCCAGCCGCTCGATCAGGAAACTCGAATGGCAAATGAGATGCGGTTCCGATGCAAGGCGCGACAGTGCCTTGTCCGGTTCCAGCGGTTCGCCCGCGATGATGGCACCCATGCCGGAGGAAACGGCGGTGCGAATATTCTGGTCCATGGTCATCCTGATGCCAAACTCAGCCATTTAAAGAACCGTTCAACTGAACGGAAGAGGAACGCGGATCATGAACCAGAAAATCATCGATCTGTTCGACAAATACACGCATGGCGGGATGAACCGGCGCGATTTCCTCGAAAGGCTGACGCTGATGGCCGGAAGCGCCACGGCCGTAACCGCGATTCTTCCGGTTCTCGAAAATAATTATGCCCAGGCCGAGGTCGTTCCCGAGAATGATCCCGTCATCAAGACCGAAACCACGGAGATTGCGCCCGGCATTTCCGGGTATCTGGTGCGCCCTGCAGCGGAGGGGACCTATCCCGCCGTGCTGGTGATTCACGAGAATCGCGGACTCAATCCGCACATCAAGGACGTGACCCGCCGAATGGCCAAGGAAGGCTTCATCGCATTTGGCGGGGATTATCTCACCGCCATGGGCGGCACGCCCTCGGACGAGGAGAAGGCCCGCGAGATGATCGGCGCGCTGAAGCCCGAGGATGCACTGGCCTTCTCGCAGAGCGCGGTTGCAGCATTGACGAAGCTGGCCGGATCGAACGGCAAGGTGGGCGCCATCGGCTTCTGCTGGGGCGGCGGAGCTGTCAACGCACT
>JBKJQU010000365.1:0-6384 GCA_046594995.1 Aestuariivirga sp. | reverse complement strand
CCCAGCAGCGCCGTCATGAACGGATTGGCGTCGATGATCTTGCGCGTCTGGGGATCGAGGATGAGAACGCCGTCATGCGCCGCCTCGAACAATCGCCGGTAGCGTATCTCCGACACCAGCACGCGCGTTTCATGCCGCTTGCGCTCCGACACGTCACGGATCACGGCGAGCCTGCCGGTCTCCTTCCCGTCCTTGCCCTTGAGCACGGTGATGCTTGACTCAACATGCATCGCATGGCCGTCAGGCCTCACATGGACGTTTTCGCCATGCCATTCGGCGTGCTCATGCAGGGCCGCCGCCGCCGCAATCTCGTCCTCGGGCCGTGGCCAGCACGTTGAAAAAACGTCCGCCAGCGGGCGCGCCAGCGCCTTCGAGGCGGTCAGTCCGTAAAGCCGCTCGGCTGCGGCGTTGAGAAAGGTGACGAGGCCGCTTTCATTGACGGCGATGACCGCGTCGGAAACCTGCGCGAGCATTTCCCCACGAAACCGGTTGGCTTCGGCGTCTTGCCCCTGAAGTGCGTAGACCTGCGGTCCGGCGTCACTGTCGACCACCAATGCATTGACATCACCACTGCGGATGGCCTGCAGCATGTCTTCTGCTTCTTCCAGCCGGAGGCGCAGCTCCTCGTTCTCCTTGAGAATATCCGTGAGAGCGAGTGCTGCTGGTTGCATCGCGTTCAACTGCCCTCAGCCGGCGGGCAATCGCCGCCGGTTATCTCATCCAGTCCGTCAATGCCCGTTCTGGCCCTTGAAAACATGGGCTGGGTCTCTCCGGGCTGCACATTCATCGCTAACCCCGCTTGGGAAAGAGCAATCTCCTGCGAATGCGCCCGCCGCTCGCATCTACATGCTGCCAGATTGGTCTATACGAGGCGAAAAGGGAAGGCAACAGGATCAACGCAGGCAGATAACCGGTCCATCAAGCAAACCGTCGATAGTTCGTCCTTACACTTTACCCCCGCAAACTTTCACGTCGTGCCACTCTGTTTACTGTGGGATCACAAGGCGGGCTGCGCCACCTCAGGCTCAGGGGCAGCGAACAAAACTCAGTTCGTAAATTGCCCAGACCACTCTATGGGGAAAGGCTGCATCACCCGTTTCATCGTTATTGTTTCCGGCTGGCGCCCGTCCAAAATTGCTTCCACGATTTCCGGCGCCAGCAGCGTCATGCGGAGCACCCGGCTGACATAGGACGGATTGATGTTCTCGGCCGCGGCGATCTCCTCGATGGTCGCAAAATTGCCGTTCTCAAGCAACTTGCGCCAGCGGAACCCACGAGCGAGCGCCTTGAGCAGGGCGCTGTCGACCCGTGCGCGGGGAGCCGTTACTGGTGTCGTGCCGTGAGGCGTGATGACGAGCTTGCGCCCACCCCGCTTGCGGATGAGGAATGGCACAGTGACGGTGACGAGTTGCTCCGCTCAGCGCCGAGGCGACTGACTGCATGTTAGCGCTGACGCTTGCCGATCCGTCGGGCGAGACGACCCAGTGGATGGGGGACATGATGGCAAGGCCCAGTGGTATCAGCGCCAGCGCCGTCCGCCAGCAGGGTGTGCAAGACGACAGCGAGCGGGCCAACATCATCGCATATTGCGGACCTTGAGCGCGCATCCACTTCCGCTGCCAATACCTTGACCGCAACTTTCTGCTCACGCCCCCCGAGATGCGCAGAATTCGCCTAATGGAAAGAACGTAGGAATGTTCTTTAAACATAGGCGGCGAGGTGAGGTTATGGCAGCGGCAGATCTTGGGTTGCCAAGCTTTAAGCTCCGCACCGCGTATCGCCGGTTTTAATCAAGCCGAGGGCGAGAGGACCAACTACAAAAGTACACATCCGTAGAAATTTTAAGCTACTGAATTATCGTGATTTTTTGAATGCGTACTGATTTCGATGAGGTCCGCTCAGAATGAGACGGAGGGCCTTCAGAGACTGATTTTGGCGCTGGCGCAGTCTCAGAAGTACGGTCGACTTTGCCAAACTTTTTTGAAACCAACGGGAATTTCAACCCTTATGGGGGTTGTTCGGGATTTAGCGACAGGATACTGGCGGAGGGAAAGGGTCTGAAATCCAACGCTCTCCAGGTCTAAGTTATTGATTTTATTAGGGGGAGATTTGCACTGTTTTCGAATCCCGCGCGCCCATCCAAATGGCAGCAAGAGCATAATCACTCAACTGAAGGCGATCCTACTCTTCCCGGGTCTACTACACTGCTTCGATCGGCAGGCGTACAACGGCTTCCAGACCCCCTCCTCGAAGGTTGCGGAGTATTACCGTGCCGCCATGCGCCTGAATGATGGTTCGGGCAATTGCCAGACCTAGGCCGGCGCCGCCCGTATCACGACTACGCGACCCTTCCAGACGCACAAACGGCTCAAAGACAGCCTCAAGTTTATTGTCGGGTAATCCTGGCCCCTTGTCAGCGACGGTGATGACGGCCATTCCCAGTTCTTGCTTCAGCGTCACCTTCGCAACGCCGCCATAGCGGACCGCATTGTCGATGAGGTTGCGCAGCGCGCGGTTCAGGGCCTGAGGGCGGATAGTAGCGGGCAACGGGAGCGACGTGATAAGGGTGGCCCTGTCCCCGCCTACATCGCCAACCAGATCGCCAAGCAGCACGGAGAGGTCGACCTTGCTGGAGGGTTCGGCTCTCGCGACCCCACGCGCGAATTCCAGCGTTGCTTCAACCATGGCCTGCATTTCCTCAACCAGTGCCTTCAGCCGTATGCTATCGTCGGATTCATCAAGCATTTCGATCCTGAGCCGCATGGCGGTCAGGGGTGAACGCAGGTCATGGCTCAGGGCGGCGAGCATATGCGTGCGTTCGTTCACAAATCGCGTCAGGCGGTCTTTCATCCTGTTGAAAGCCTGTGTGTGGTGTCGCGCACCTCGGTGGGCCCCGTCATCGGCAGCGGATCGGCTTCCAGGCCACGGCCGAGCCGGTCGGCGCCGATGGCAAGAGCGCGCATCGGCCGGACGACACGGCCCGCAGTCCACCATGCCACCAAAGCGACAGCAGCCGCCATCAGCAGCAAGGGCAAGAGGGCTTGCGGTGCAAGCTGTAGTCCGGGGCGGTGGAAGATCGTGCGCACGTTCAGCCAATCGCCACCCGCCAGCCGTATCGACAGCGTCAGCTCAACGGGCTCGGTCCATCCGGCCATCATCGCCTCGTGCATCGGGCGCATGGCATCGGGCATCCCATTCGGCATCGGCACGGGACCTACCGAAAGCGCATGAACATCGGCGCGAACTTCACGGTCCGGTTCACCAAGGATTTGCCGCATCTGGCGCAGAACAACATCCGACTCGGCGCTGCCATGGGGCACTTCCGGCCTGGGACCCACTACGAACCTGACTAAAGGTGAATCAGCCGCTCGCAGGATAGATGGGCGTAGATCAACAGGGGTATTTTCCAAGAGCAAGACCACATTTGCCGCGCGCCCGGCGGCCTCAAGACCCAATGCTGCCCGCACCGCGCGATTGCGCTCATCTCTCAACAGCAAAAGGCCAAGCCCCTGCGTGACGGCCAGTGCCAAAAGCAGCATGACCAGCAACTGCCCCCCCAGGGACTGAGGATATAGACTGCGTAGGAAGGAAAACCGTATGTTCATGTGCTCTCCTTTACATCGGCCGCAAGGCTGTACCCACCACCCCAGACGGTGGCGATCAGCTTGGGCTTGGTGGGATCGGCCTCGACCTTGCGACGCAGGCGACTGATCTGGTTGTCAATGGTACGGTCGAACACCGGCGCCACGCGGCCGGAGGTCAGATCGAGCAATTGTTCGCGGTTGAGTACAAAGCGTGGCCGTTCGAGAAACACCGTCAACAGGCGGAACTCCGCGGTGGTCAGTGGAACTTCGGCTCCATCGGCTTCGATCAAGGTCCGGCGGTCAGTATCGAGCACCCAACGGTCGAATGCCAGTTTGTGCCCCGCAAGTTTGCTGCCCGCCACTTCAGCCCGTTCGGACCGGCGCAGGATCGCTTTAATTCGGGCCAGCAACTCGCGCGGGTTGAAAGGTTTGGGCAAGTAGTCGTCCGCACCAACCTCAAGTCCCACGATGCGGTCAGTCTCGTCCCCTAGGGCAGTCAGCATCAGGATCGGAATGTCGCCCTTGGCACGCAACCGGTGGCAGACCGAGAGGCCGTCTTCGCCAGGCATCATCACATCAAGCACTATGAGGTCGAACTGACCCACTTTCATTGCCGCATCCATCGCTACAGCGTCGGCAACCGAGGTCGCGCGCATACCGTTTTTTACCAGATATTTCACCAGCGCATCGCGGATCTCGCGGTGATCATCGACGATAAGGATGTGGTGCGGATGGGTCATCATGTTGTCTCCTGAGACTGACCGTAATTGATATTGTAGGCGATGCGTTCAGAAGATTGTCGCAAAATCTCTCTGCGCCGCTGCTTGCGACAGTTTGATACAAAACACCCGTCCACCTGACAAACTTCTGGGACATCTGCCCCCCAGATTGGAACGACTGCAATAGAATCCAGGAGAGATCGAATGAAACGCTTTACAAAATTCACTTTAGCAGCCGTTACTGCCCTTGGCCTTGCGGCCGTAGCAGTGCCGGTGGTCGCCCAACAAACCCAGATGCAACATGGCGGGATGATGGGTGGCGGAATGGCTATGATGGGCGGGCATGATGGCATGATGATGGGCGGAGCCCAAAGCTATGCGATGGCCAAGTTTGATACCAACAAGGACGCCACGCTCAGCCCAGAAGAGATGACTGCCGGTATTCAGGCCGAACTCAAGACCTATGACACCGACGCCAATGGCAAGCTTTCGCTGGAGGAATTCGCAGTAATGCACGCGGCCCATACCCGGCCGATGACGGTGCGCGCCTTCCAGATGCACGACGCCGACGGTGACGCGCAGGTGACTGAAGCTGAAATGGGCACAATGGCCGCGATGATGCAAAACCATATGGGCGGACAGCAGGATGGCATGCCGGACATGGGCAAGAGCATGATGAACAAAAACTGACACGCGCTTCGTCTCCGCCAATCAGCACGGCGCAGGTCGGCGGGGGCAACGCCATCATAAATAGGAAAAGAACATGATGAATGACTATGGCATGGGCTTTGGCATGGGCTTCGGCTGGCTCTGGATGATCGTCATCCTTGTGCTCGCAGGCGTCGCAATTGCAGCGATGGTCAAATACCTCAACAAATAGACCGGAGGGTCACGTGATGAATTACACGATTAATCGCCTCATAGCGGATTCGGAGTTTGAAGCCGTTGACGGCCGCACCCGTGCAGCTTTGGCCGCGCATGGCTTCGGCATTTTAACCGAAATCGACGTCAAGGCGACGATGAAGAAAAAACTGGATGTGGACATGCGGCCATACCGGATACTCGGTGCCTGCAATCCGAAGATGGCGCATGAGGCTATTGCGATGGAACCGCGGGTTGGCGCGATGCTCCCGTGTAACGTGATCCTTCGAGAAGTCGAGGGCGGGGTCGAAGTCAGCGCAATCGATCCAGTGGCTTCTATGCAGGCGATCGACAATCCGACGCTGCATGCGGTCGCCGGTCAAGTGCGCGATCTCTTGGCAAAGGCAGTAGAGGCAATTTAACATGGTTTTACAGGCGGGCATCATGACGATCATCGCAGTTAGCGGGTTTAGTTAGTTCTGCACATGGAAACATCAGCCGTGACCGTGACGATGATGCAGGTCCGGATAATGGGGATGCTTGTGCCGCATCGGCTCATGCCGATGCACATGGGTATGGGGCTCCGTCACCAGCCCATCATGCCCATGCTGATGGTGCTCGTCATGGCTGTGGGCGTGGTCGTGTTCGAGTGCTTCATTTTCATGCTCGTGCTCATGGCGCTCTGAAAGATGCAGCCATAGGCCGAGCCCCATTAATGCCCCGGCAATCAGCAGCCGTGTGGTCACCGGCTCATCCAGCACCAAGATTGCCAGCACCGCGCCGATGAAGGGCGCCAGCGAATAATAGGCCCCGGTGCGTGCCGTACCGAGGTGGCGTAGCCCGAGGATGAACATCACCAGGCTGACGCCGATCCCGAAGAACCCGACTGCTCCGGCCGCACCGAGAACCGGTAGAGATGGCAGCGAAGCTCCACTTTGCAAAGTCAGGCCCACATTGACCACGCCGGCAACCAGCCCCTTGGATTGGCCGACTCCAGTTTTGCAACGATGCGGGCGTTTCCATCCGGCACCAGCCGTTGCAGCTACACCAGCGGCGTATTGCCGATCGCACTGAGAATATGCCGCTGGCTGTGCATGACCTGTTTCTCGCGATCAAGATCATTCTTGTAGAACGTTGCTCGAGCTGCCCGCCTCAGGGCGTGAGGTCGAGCGCTGGCTCCACCCGGCTGTAGGGCAGTCCCGCCTCGTCGTTCAGCCGCT
>JBKJQU010000291.1:0-3790 GCA_046594995.1 Aestuariivirga sp. | reverse complement strand
TCGAGACCGGCTTTCTTGTCGACATCGACCAGCCCTGAATGGCGCTTGGCCCGGAATCCGACGGGGCCATCGCCATCGAGACTCGACAGATCGACGGAGAGCGCCAGTCCATTGTCGATATTGACTTCGCCCGATGCGATCAGCCCTTCTTTGTCATGAAGTTCGCGGATCAGCGCATCCGATGCCATGGGCGCTCCGGCCCGGAAACGGATCTGCGACAGCCTGGAACCGGTGCGCGCGAGAATCGAGAACGTGCGCGGTGAAATCTCGGCATAGAGCGGGCCGTCATAGCCCTCCGGCACCTTGTCGAATTCCTGCGCATGGTCGGTGATGACGCGGGTGAAGATGTCAAGCCGCCCGGTGGAACTCTTGGGGTTCGCGGCAGCCGATACGCCCTTGGGCAGGGCGAGGCGTTCCTGAAGCGGCACGATATAGACGCAGCCCGTTTCCAGAACCGCACCTTCGGTCAGAGACATGCGGTGCAGCGCCAGCTCGTCCACCCGTTCGGCGACCGTCGAGCGTTTTCCCGGCAGGAACGAGGCGCGAACCCGGTAGGCCCAGTCGCCAAGGCGGAGATCGAGGCTCGCCGGCTGGATCTGGTCGGCATCCAGCGGCCGCGCCAGACGGATGAGGCCACGGCTGCAGTAGTCAGCGATGGTTCTGGCAGGCAGGATGCCCTGCGGCATGTCTTGCGGATGTCCCATGTTTTCACATGGCGTATATGTGGCCGCATTGGCAAGTCTTCACTGTGGAAAACCGGGCCAACTGCGCTACACTGGCATCATGTATGAACGCGTCACCATGGGTGTGAAGATCATCGTGCGGCCGCAATACCTCGATGGCCAGTCGAAGCCGGACGAGGGTCATTTCGTCTGGGCCTATACGATCACCATCGAGAACCATGGCCGCGAGACCGTGACGCTCCGCACCCGCTACTGGAAGATCACCGACGCCCATGGCCAGGTGCAGGAAGTGCGTGGAGCGGGCGTTGTAGGAGAGCAGCCGACGCTCAAACCCGGCGACACCTACAGCTATACGTCCGGCTGTCCGCTGAAGACATCCTCTGGATTCATGGTCGGCGCCTACCAGATGCAGAAAGCCGGCGGCGAGCTTTTCAACGTCGACATTCCCGCCTTCTCGCTCGACAGCCCTCACGACAAACGCGCCATCAACTGAGCATCATGACAGGTCAGATATTCACGACTGAGGAGATGCTTGCGCGTCTCATCGCCTTCGACACCACGAGCCGCGATGGCAACATTCCGCTGATCGAATTCGTCGAGGACTATCTCGACGGCTGGGGCGTGCCACATTTTCGCGTGGATTACGAGGCGGGCAAGAAGACCAATCTCTTCGCCACCATCGGCCCTGCGATCGCGGGCGGCATCGTGCTCTCGGGCCACACCGACGTGGTGCCGGTCGATGGCCAGCCGTGGACGAGCAACCCCTTCGAGTTGACCGCGAAAGGCGAACGCCTGTTCGGCCGCGGCACCTGCGACATGAAGGGTTATATCGCGGTGTGTCTCGCGATGGTGCCGGAATTTCTGAAAGCCGCGCTGAAGTTGCCGATCCATCTGGCCTTGTCGTGCGACGAGGAAGTGGGCTGCAAGGGTGTCCGCCCGCTTGTCGCCCACATCAAGGCCAACCTGCCGAAGCCGCGCGCCGTGATCGTCGGCGAGCCGACGTCGATGAAGGTGGTGAACGCGCACAAGTCGGCGATGACTTTTTTCACCGAAGTGATCGGCCACGAGGCACATTCGAGCCTCACGCATCATGGCGTCAATTCCATCATGATCGCGGGCGAACTCTTGTCCGAGATCAACCGCATCCGCACCGGTCTCATTGCGGATGGCGATCCGACCGGGCGTTTCGATCCGCCCTATTCGACGGTGCATGTGGGTGTGATCGAGGGCGGAACGGCCAAGAACATCATTCCGCGCCGTTGCACCTTCCAGTGGGAAACGCGCCTGCTGCCGACGGCGGACCCCGATGATGTGCCGCACCGCTTCGACACCTTCTCGCGCAGGCTGGAACCTGCCATGAAGGCGGTGGCGCCGGCAACCGGCATCACCACCGATACGGTGAACCGCGTGCCGGGCCTGGCGCCCGAGCCTGAATCCCCCGCCGAGCATCTGGCGCTGCACCTGGCGAACGCCAACAGCACGCATGCGGTATCCTATGTCACCGAAGCCGGGCTGTTTCAGCAGGCGGGAATCCCGGCGATTATCTGCGGGCCGGGCTCGATCGAGCAGGCGCACAAGCCGGATGAATATATCGACGTGTCCGAGTTGCGGAAGTGCGAGGTGTTCATGACGCGGTTGGTGAAGCAACTGGTGTGAAGGCATCCCCTTACCGGCCCGCGTACCGCGGGCGTCCTCTCCCGTAAACGGGAGAGGTTCAAGGTGTACTCGCGTGTGGTCTTTGTCTTCTCCCGTCCATGGCTGGAGAAGGTGCTGCGAAGCAGCGGATGAGGGTGGCCGTGCAAACGGAGCTACGGTGGCCCCCGTGGAAAAAGGGGAGGGGAGTGCCGGAGCAGGCGCTCACGCAGTCCAATTGGGAAGTTTTTGGCGTGATACGCCTGTCTCGCACGGGGCCGGCAGGGCGTTACTGCACGCCGCTGTGGTTCCGGCTGCCGCACCCGCTTGCGCGGCGGCGCGGTGGTGTACGATCGGGGCAAGCGCTTCGGCCGCGTCTTTCGACCGCCTAACTGCTTGATAGCGCGGGGACCGTAGTGCCCCCGGGTCTTGCCCGTCACGCCCGGGACAGAGAGTGCGTAGAATTCTCTGGCGCGGGAACCGCAGGCTGTTTCGCAATATCGGAACGCTGTCGACATCGTCCCCTCCTTTGGAACAGCCTGAGGGGATTCTGCAAAGTATTTGGTTATGGAATTGTATCGGAGTTCACGGTTGCAGATAGGAAGGTAAAGCGCGATCAATTTATCCTCCAAAATCCTAGGTTAGCAATTTGGCTTACGTGCCTAGAGATACTGGCATGCATCAACATCGACTTCGATCTCGCCGAGCTATCCAAGAAGTCAAAGGAGTACGAGTCAACAAGTCAATTAATCGCAGACTTAGGACTTTCTATGATAAAGAAAAGTGCAGTATAAGCATGCTGAGTTGATACTACTGCATCTTCCGTTCGATCTGTTCGTTGAACTCCTTCTCGAAGACCTTCTTCTTGCCTTCGAAGGCTTCGATCTTGCCCCAGACGATCCAGTGCGTTTTCGTGGACGTCAGCCGCCCGTAGGTTTCCGTGCGGGTGTTCCACGTGCCGCGGTGGCGTTCTTCCGTCCAGTGCGTGTCCATGCGGGCGGACAGCGGATCGTCCGGCAGGATCGAATAGCTCTCGCGGCCCGCAGCATGGATCACAAGCCCATGGGGCTTGATCTCGTATTCGCCGAAATCATCGACGATCCCGATCTTCAATTCGCCGGTCTTCTCGTCCACCGTCTTGTCGCGCGTGTTGAAGGGGGCTTTCATCTCCTTCAGCTTCGCGGGCTCTGCGGCTTCCGCACTCTTCCACGAGAGCGGCGCCTCGCCCGCCTGGTCCTTGCGAAGCGGCAGGTGCAGCATGGATTTCCCCGCATAGACGGTGAGCGTCACCGGTTCAGGCGCGGGCCACATCATCGGGAAATAGGTGGTAGAAATCGCCACGCGAATCTTGTGGCCCCTGGGCACCCGCCACGCGATGTCGTCGAGCTTGATCTTCATCTTGTAGCGGTGGCCGGGAACCAGCAATTGCGGAGTCTCGCGGCTTTCCCGCATGCAGAGGTTCTGCAGATGGTACG
>JBKJQU010000286.1:0-4841 GCA_046594995.1 Aestuariivirga sp. | reverse complement strand
CACGCATATTCTTGCGGAGTTCCGCGGACGCCGGACACCTGAAGCCTTTCCGATTGCACCATAACGGCAGTGTGTATTTTTAACCATTGTGATAAGCTGGTCCTCACCTTACCTTTGGTGAATTAAAGGGAGGAGTGATTGGCGCATCTGCTGAGACACGGGGCATCGGTGTACACGTCGCTCCTGCGTGCGAATCCGAAGCACAATTTCGCGCAAATCCACGCAATCCAGATCTTCGATAGCGGCGCTATCTATTCCATGATTCCGAAGAATGGCTGCACGACGATGCGGGTTTCCATCGCACTTGCAAATGGTGCGATCGCGGATGCGTCGCAGTGGGAATGGGTCCATCTCAACAATGATTCCTTCCGCCCCAGCCTCAAGGAACTGGCGCTGGCTTCCTACCGGTTCACCATCTTGCGCTGTCCCTACGCGCGCCTCGTCAGCTGCTTTTTGGACAAGATCGTGCGGCGCACCGCCGATGCCGCGAAGTTCCAGGACATAACGGGCATCAGCGATCTCGACCACCTCACGTTCCGCCGCTTCTGTGCCGAACTCGCCGAGACCCGGGTCCTCGAGTCGAACATGCACTGGCGGCCGCAGACCGGCTTTCTGGTCTACGCGCAGTATGACGATTACTTCTGCTTCGAGGATTTCGCCGCCATCGCCCCGCAGCTGAAACAGAAGATCGGCCTCACCATCGTCGATGCGAGGCCGATGGCGAAACATGATTCAGGGCAGTTCAAGCTGGTCCACGCCACTCAATTCTTCGCCGACGTCGAACTTCAGTATATCGAAGCCATGCTCGACAGCGGCTTCTTTCCGAGGCCGCAACGGTTTTACGATCAGCCCCTTCGCGAACAGATCGACAGCATCTACGCTGCGGACTTCGACCTGTATAACCGCCATTTTCCCGGCAAGGGCCTCCTTGCCGGTCAAGTCCTCGACGAATCCGTCTGACCGAACAGCACGCGGCGTTCCTCGTCCGTCAGAGGCTTCGAGTAGGATGGATCCACCGCCGCATAGACTTTCACGACTGCGGGCCGCGCCGAAATCGCATCGAACCAGCGTTTGAGGTTGGGGAAATCGCCGATGGTCTGCTTGTGGCGCTCATGCGGCACGATCCACGGATAAGACGCCATGTCGGCAATCGAATAATCGCCGGCAAGATACTCACGATCCGCCAGGCGCTTGTCCATCACGCCATAAAGTCGCGTTGTTTCCTTCGTGTAGCGGTCCATCGCATAGGGAATGTTCTCGGGCGCATAGATGTTGAAATGACCGTTCTGCCCAGCCATCGGCCCCAGACCGCCCATCTGCCAAAAGAGCCATTGCAGCACTTCGGCGCGGCCTCGCAGGTCTTTCGGCAGGAACAGGCCTGTCTTCTCAGCCAGGTAAAGCAGGATGGCGCCCGACTCGAACAGCGAAACCGGCGCACCGCCATCAGTCGGCGCAGTATCGACAATCGCCGGAATGCGGTTGTTCGGCGCTATCGCCAGAAACTCCGGTTTGAACTGCTCGCCCTTGCCGATGTCGACGGGATGGAGATTATAGGCGACACCCGCCTCTTCGAGGAAGATCGTGATCTTGTGGCCGTTGGGCGTGGGCCAATGGTAGAGATCGATCATGACGGCATCTTTCTGTAATTGATGAAATTACAGATGGAGCAGGACGGTGGCATGATCAAGGGTGTTGTGTTCACCACTTCGTCATCCCATGCAAAAGGGCGCTGCATCCCTGCAGCGGCCTTTTCAATCCGCAAACGCCTGCGATTACTCCGCAGCCTCGACGATGTCGTCATCTTCCACCTTGGGCCGCGAGGCTATTTCCTTCTTGATCTCCTCGGCCACGAGGAACGACAGTTCAAGCGCCTGCGCCGCGTTAAGGCGGGGATCGCAGAAAGTGTGGTAGCGGTCGTTCAGGTCCTGGTCGCGAAGTGCCCGTAGGCCACCTGTGCACTCGGTCACGTCCTTGCCGGTCATCTCCACATGGATGCCGCCGGCATGGGTGCCTTCCGCCTGATGGACGCCCATGAAGCGGCGCACTTCCGAGAGCACGGCCTCGAAGGGACGGGTCTTGTAGCCGCTGGTCGACTTGACCGTATTGCCGTGCATCGGGTCGCAGGACCACACGACAACCCTGCCCTCGCGCTTCACGGCACGGATCAGGTCCGGCAAGTGCTTTTCCACCTTGTCGGCGCCAAAGCGCGCGATCAGCGTCAAGCGGCCCGGCTCATTGTCGGGGTTCAGCGTATCGATCAGCTTGATCAACTCATCGGGTTTCAGCGAGGGGCCGCATTTCAGGCCAATCGGGTTCTTCACGCCGCGCATGAACTCCACATGTGCGTGGTCCGGCTGGCGGGTCCGGTCGCCGATCCACAGCATGTGGCCAGACGTTGCGTACCAGTCACCGCTGGTTGAATCGACGCGGGTCAGCGCCTGCTCGTAGCCCAGCAGCAGCGCCTCGTGGCTGGTGAAGAAATCGGTGGTGCGGAGCTGCGGCGCCGTATCGGCATTGATTCCGCAGGCGCGCATGAAGCCCACGGCCTCGGTGATCCGGTCGGAAATCTCCTGATAGCGCTCATAGGCCGGCGAATCCTTCAGGAAGCCCAGCGTCCACTTGTGGACGTGCTCGAGGTTGGCATAGCCGCCCTGCGCGAAGGCGCGAAGCAGGTTCAGCGTTGCAGCCGACTGCCGGTAAGCCATGATCTGGCGTTCAGGATCGGGCTTGCGCTGTTCCAGTGTTGCGTCCGCTCCATTCACGATATCGCCGCGGTAGATCGGCATTTCCACGCCATCCACCATTTCGGTGGGCGAAGAGCGCGGCTTGGCAAATTGCCCGGCAATGCGGCCCACCTTTACCACCGGCTGGCCGCCAGCGAAGGTCAGCACCACCGACATCTGCAGGAAAACGCGGAAGAAATCACGGATATTGTCAGCCGAATGCTCGGCGAAGCTTTCGGCGCAATCGCCGCCCTGGAGCAAAAAGCCCCTGCCCTCGGCAACCTTGGCCAGCTTGCGCTTCAGCTTCCTGGCCTCGCCTGCAAAAACCAGCGGCGGAAAGCCCGCGAGAGACTTCTCGACAGCGGCCAGCTTCGTCTGGTCTTCAAAGTCGGGCACCTGCACGACCGGAAAATTCCGCCAGCTTTCAGGTGTCCAGTTCGTTGCCATCATCTCAACTCCAACCGCCGGGGTAACGTACCCCGGTCATACGTGAGGCCGCCCTATACACGGCCTCAAAAATTCTTTCCAGTCCGACCGTTCATCTCAATAATCGCTTAATTCAATTTTGCGAAGCTGCGCTTTGGTATGGTTAAAAATTGGCTTCGATCAAATGTTGCAACTCTTTCACAGGGCGCGCTGGGATCAGGCGTATGATTTTCTGGCATCGGGCGACCCCCCGATGATCTTCCGGCTGCTTGCCATCAACACCATCTTCCTCGTCTTCTACATCATCAGGCGCACCCGTGTGTCCACCAGCATGCGCCGCGAGACGATGATCCAGGTTCAGGCCTTCCTGATCCTCGCCAATATCCTGATCCTGTTCCAGCGCGACATCACGCAGTTCCTCGACCGCTTCATCTGAAGCTCTTCAGGAACTCGCCAAAAGCGGCTTCCGCCGAGCGGAACGGCACCTGCCGGTCGACATTCCAATAGCGCAGGTTTTCCACGCGGATAGGGTCTCCCGTCGCGGCGCAGCGCACGAAATCGCCTTCCCGCACCACCTGGAAATCGGCGTCGAGATATTTCAGCTTCGCCTCGCGGCGCGGCGGCATAGCCTGATCGAGAAAGTTCATGATCTCCAGATAGCGCTTCCGGGCGGCATTTTGAAGATGCCTCAAATCCCAAAGGGCGGTTCGGGTTGGCGGGGGCCTGCGGATGGCCTATAGATTCACCCATGAAACATGACATCCTTCTTGATCGTTACGCTCATCTCGCAGTGAAAACCGGACTGCACATCCAGCCCGGCCAGCAATTGCTGATCACCGCCCCGCTCGATGCCGTGCCGCTGGTGCGCCGCATCACGGAACATGCCTACAAGACGGGTGCCAGCCTCGTGAGCACCATGTATTCGGACGATGTAACGACGCTGGCGCGCTATGCGCATGCTTCGGACGATGCTTTCGACGAGGCCCCCGGCTGGCTGTTCAACGGCATGGCCGAAGCCTTCAAAGGGGGAGCGGCCCGCCTTGCCATTGCCGGCGAGGATCCCTCGCTGCTGTCAGGACAGGACCCGAAAAAGCTGTCGCGCGCCAACAAGGCCCGCTCCATCGCCTATCGCCCGGCGCTTGAACTCATCACCGGCTTCACCATCAACTGGTGCGTCATTGCGGCCGCGACGCCCGCATGGGCGAAGTCGGTGTTTCCCGGTCTGCCCGCCGAGCAGGCGCTGCGGGAACTGTGGGATGCGATTTTCGCTTGCACCAGGGCCGATCTCGATGATCCCGTCGCCGCGTGGGAGGTTCATTCCGCCAATCTCGCGCGCCGCACGGCGTTTCTCAACGAGCGCCGTTATCGCGCCCTGAAATATTCAGGCCCCGGCACCGACCTGATGCTGGGCCTCGCCGAGGATCATAACTGGAAGGGTGGTGCCGGCCGCGCGCGGAACGGCGTCATCTGCAATGCCAACATACCCACGGAAGAAGTCTTCACGGCCCCTCACAAGGACATGGTGGATGGAACGGTGCAGTCGACCAAACCCCTGTCCTACCAGGGCTCGCTCATCGACGGCATCAAGGTCCGCTTCGAGCGCGGCAAGATCGTGGAGATGACAGCGGCAAAGGGCGAGGATGCGTTCCGCAGCCTGATCTCGACGGATGAAGGTGCTGCGCGATTGGGCGA
>JBKJQU010000268.1:0-5315 GCA_046594995.1 Aestuariivirga sp. | reverse complement strand
CCGACGCGTTACCTCACGCCGGAACAGATCGAGGATCTGAAGCGCCGCTTTCCGCCCGCTGGTTGATCACCAGCAGAGGTAGCCCGCATCCGCCACCACGATCGAACCCGTCATCAGGCTTGCGGCGTCTGACGCCAGAAAATGCACGACTGAGGCGATTTCGTCCGGCTGTCCCACGCGGCCCATCGGCGTCATATCGAGCCACATCTTGTACATCGCCGGGTCTTCCTTGATGCCGAATGCCGTGAGCGGCGTTTCGATGTAAGTGGGAGCCACGGCGTTGACGCGCACACCGCGCTTGGCCCATTCGGCGGCCAGCGATTTCGTGAGGTGATGCACAGCGGCCTTGGATGCATTGTAATGAGCTTGCGGTTGCGGGTTCATGGATATGAACCCCGAGATCGAGCCGATATTGACGATCGATCCCTTGCCCGCCTTCAGCATCTGGCGGCCAAAGGCGCGGCAGCACCAGAAGACGCCATCAAGGTTGACGTCGATATGCGATTTCCACAGCTCATCGCTCATGTCCTCGGCCTTGACGTTGGATTTGACGATGCCGGCGTTGTTGACGAGGATAGAGGCAGCGCCATGTGCCTTCTCGATTTCCGCCGCAACGCGGTCGACATCGGCGGGCTTGGTGACATCCATGGCAGTGCCGAAGACCTTGAACCCCTTGGACTTGAGGTCCGCCACGACCGCCCCAACCCGCTCGGCCAGCAGATCGGTGACGATCACTGTCGCACCCGCTTCGCCCAAGGCTCGCGCGCAGGCCGCACCGATGCCCTGTCCGCCACCCGTCACCACCGCCACCCGGCCTTCAAGCCGCAGCTTTTCCAAATACATATCAACCTCCCAAAAATCGCAGACCAACGCTACCGCGTGCAGTGCTAGATGTCTCTCGTCATATCCGGAGATTATACCCGTGGACATTTTGAAGTATTTCCAGTTCGAAGATGTGGGCAGGCACATTGAAGACCTCGAGACACCGGTTCCCATCATCGACATCGGTGCCGTGGAGCGCAACCTCACCCGCTGGCAGGCGCGCTGCGACATGGCGGGCTTCGCCAACCGCCCCCATATCAAGACGCACAAGCTCATTCCCCTTGCGAAGGCACAGATGGACCTGGGCGCCAGCGGTATCACCGTCCAGAAGCTGGGCGAGGCGGAAGTGATGGCCGATGCGGGCATCATCGATATCCTCGTCACCTTCAATGTGGTGGGCCGCCACAAGCTGGAACGGCTGGCAGACCTGATGAAGCGCACGGACATCAAGGTCGTCGCCGACAATCAGGATGTGCTCGAAGGCCTCGCCCATGCGGCGGCACTCAGCGGACGCGAACTCACCGTGCTGGTCGAATGCGACACGGGTGCGGCGCGGAATGGTGTCCAGTCCCCACAGGCCGCGATCAGCCTCGCCCAGGCCATCGATGCCACGCCCGGCCTCACCTTCGGCGGGTTGATGACGCTGCCGAAGAACGGTGCCCGCGGCCAGATGGCCACCTTTCTTGACGAGGCCCGCACCGGACTTGGCAAGTCGGGGCTGGCGGTGCCGGCGGTCTCGACCGGCGGATCGCCCGACATGTGGAACGACGAAGGCCTCGACGCCATCACCGAGTACCGCTCGGGCACCTATATCTATCATGACCGGATGCAGGTGGCAGCAGGCTCCGCCGCGCCGGATGACTGTGCGCTGAGTGTGCTGGTTACCGTGGTGAGCACGCCGACGGCCAACCGCACCATGATCGACGCCGGCTCCAAGGCGCTCACCAGCGATCTCGTCGGGCTCGAAGGCTATGGCGAGGTTCGGTCATTGAGCAATGCGCTTGTCTATGGACTTTCCGAGGAGCATGGCTTCCTCGATACCTCCAGGGTGAACAACAAGCCGAAAGTCAGCGATCTTCTGCGCGTCACGCCGAACCATGTCTGCCCCGTCACAAATCTGTTTGACAAGGTCGTCTTCGTGCGCGGTGACGAAGTTCTGGGCGCAGTGAAGGTCGATGCGCGCGGCCTCGTGCAATAGCGCAGGCGCGGATTTTGTCATGCCGGCGATGAAGCAAAATTCAAGACCATGCCGCAAACAAAACGGACGCCCACAAGGGCGGCCGTTTCGCAATGATGCGTAAATGTTACTTGCTGATCAGGTAGTCCACCGGAATGGCGTCCGAGATCGTCCACTCGTCCACGACCTTGCCCTTGCCGCCTGAGATTTCGGTGATCAGGTAACGGCCCTTGTTCTGGTGGTGCAGTTCAGAGGTGAAGGTGCGGGGTCCGAACAGCGTCGGCTCGTCCTTCATCTTCTCCAGTTCGGCCACAACCGCTGCGGCTTCCGTCGTCTTGGCGCGCTCGACGGCCTTGGCCCAGACGTCGATCATCACGTAGCCCGGATAGACATACTGGCTCGACGGATCGCCGCCGGTCACTTCCTTGAACTTGGCGTTGAACTCGTTGACCTTCGGGTTCGGGTCGTCACCATGGACCGAGCCCTGGTCCGGCACGAAGAAGTTGGTGAGATCGGGCACGGCGGAGAGCCAGTAGCTGCCCGAAACGCCCGAGCCGTTGAGGATCATCGAGTTGATGCCCGCGGCGCGGATCTGCTTGATGGCAGAGACGGCACCCGGCATCATGGTGCAGAGCATGATGGCATCCGGCTCCTGCGGCAGGCTCTTGATGCGGGTGATCTGCGCGGCGATCGAGGCGTCCTCGTTCTTGAAGGTATCCTCGCCCACCAGCTTCGCATCGGCCAGCTTCGGCAGCATGTAGTCGAAGCCGTCGCAGATGCCCTTGTTGTATTCGGTCCACGTGTCGAGCAGCCGGTAGAAGTTCCGCGCGTTCTTCTTCTTGTAGGCCCATTCCGCCATCGTGGCGCCCTGCACGGCTGCGAGAACCGAGGCCGAGAAGGAATGCGGGCCAACGCCCTGGATGCCGGCCTTCACCGACTCGGCGCAGAGGAAGAACGAAACCTTGCCGGCACTTTCTGCGGCAAGGGCGGCGGGTGCGCCAAAGTCATAATCGCAGGACACGACCACCAGGTCGGCCCCGCCGTCGATCACTTCGAGGCCGGCCTTCGCACCTTCGGCGCGGTCGGTCTTGGTATCGGCGGCAACGATCTCGATCTGCTTGCCGAGAAGTCCACCGGCCTTGTTGATCTCGTCGATGCGGATGCGCGCGGCATCTTCAGCCGGCTTGTCGTAAGCCTGCATGAAGCCCGAGGCGGCGGTCGCGAAACCGACAACGATCTTCTCGTCATCGGCCATGGCGGCCGGGGCCGTCAGCATCAACGCGCCGATTGCGGCGCCCATTCCAAACTTCAGATAACTCTTCATGACGTTCTCCTGTTTTAGGTTTTTGCACGTGTCCGATCCGCGGAGCCCGGCAGTCCGATGCCGGCCTTCACGGAAAGCTTCCTGAACGGCCATTGCTGCCACACCAACTCCTTGTTGCGGGTGAGGCCCGAAGGCCGGTACATCAATATGACGATCATCACCGCGCCGATGGCGATTTCCTGAACGCCGTTTGGAATGGCGAGCGTGGTGCCGCCAACATTCACGCCCTTCTCGAACCAGCGCAGCACCTGGATGATGGTCGAGAGCACGACCACACCCAGAACCGCGCCGGACAAGCTGTTCATGCCGCCCACCACAAGCATCGACAGCGTGACGAAGGTGAGGCCGAGATAGAAGGTGTCGGGCGTGACGACGCCGACTGAATGCGCGTAAAGCGCGCCGCCCAGCCCCATGATGGCCCCGCTCAGCACGAAGGCAATGAGCCGCTCGCGCGTGATGTTGACGCCCGATGCGCTGGCGGCCGTGGCTTCGTCCCGCGCGGCGCGGAGGGCGAGGCCCGAACGCGAGATCGAATAAAGATAGGCAGCCACAACGGCTACCACGGCACAGATGAAGTAGGGCCAGACATTGCGGTTGATGGGAATGCCGACCACGGAACTGGTGGCGCCCGTCACGTTCTCCCAGTTCGAATAGATCTGGTTGATCACGGCCAGCATGGCGAAGGTGGCGATCGAGGCGGCGATGCCGGACAGCCGCATCAGGATCTTCCCGAAGACATAGGCGCAGAGTGCGGCGAATGCCGCCGCCGCGACGAGGCCCACGTAGAATGGCAGCTTGGCATTCAGGATCAGGTCCGGCAACCCCGGCAGCGCCATCTTCTTCATGGGCGGCGGAATGGTGAGCCATGCCGTCATGTAGGCGCCAAGGCAGGTGAAGCCGATATGGCCGAAGCTCAGAACCCCTGAGTTGCCAATGAACACATAAAGGCCAACCACAAGCACGATGCGGATGAGGATCTCGATGATGGTCTGGTTGAAGGGACCCGAATTCACGAGAAATGCCGCAAGTGCAAAGACGGTGACGATTGCCACCAGAATGACGGGCGTCGATACCGTGCGGGCGAGGATCGAGGGGCGTTCGTCCATGCTCATACCCTCTGCGTTGCGGACTTGGCCGCGAACAGGCCATTGGGCCGCCAGATCAGCGTGAAGATCACCGCGCCATAGACGAAGGCATCGCGGAAGGGCCGCGCATCGACGGGGAGATAGGCCTGCATCAGCGAGGTAAGGCCGCCGATCAGGAAGCCCGCGATGACGGCACCGGGAAGGCTGCCCAGCCCGCCGATGACGGTTGCCACGAAAGCGATCAGCATCAGGTTGGCGCCCATCTGGATATCGACCGTGCCCGTCTGCGTGACGAGGATCAGGCCCACGGCCGCGGCCAGCATGCCGCTCACTGCGAAGGCCAGCATGATGACGCGGTTGGCGCGCACGCCCAGCATGCGGGCCATGGTGAAATTCTCCGCCGCCGCGCGCATTTCAAGCCCATAACGCGTGCGCTTCAGGAAGGCGGTGAGCGCCAGAAGGATGACGATGGTGGTGCAGATGGTGATGACCTGCAGCGGCGGAATGCGCGCGCCGAAGATCTCGATCTGCTGGCTGAGGTTCGACCACAGATCGATCGACTTCGGGCGGCTCGAATAGAGCATCAGCAGGAAATACTTGATGACGAAGCCCAGCGCGAAGGACGCGATCATCATCGTCGCAGGGTTGGCATTGCGGAAGCGGCGGAAGACGAGGATTTCGGAGAGCACCGAAAGCCCAGCGCCTATGGCGAGGATCAGGGGGATCAGCAGATAGGTGGGCAGATTACCCGCGAACACGATGGCGGCGGCATCGATCGAGGGCCACAGCATCGCGAAGACGCAGAACGAGATATAGTCGCCATGGGCGAAGTTCACGAGCCGCATGACGCCGAAAATCAGCGCGATGCCAAGGGCACCCAGTGCATAAAGACTGCCGAGGCTCAAGG
>JBKJQU010000215.1:0-4383 GCA_046594995.1 Aestuariivirga sp. | reverse complement strand
CCCACTTCCACCTTCGCCGTGTTGATGACAGCGCCCACGCCCGTCGTCACGCCACAGCCGATGTAACAGATCTTGTCGAAGGGCGCGTCTTCCCGCACCTTCGCCAGAGCGATCTCGGGCAACACCGTGTAGTTCGAGAAGGTGGAGCAGCCCATGTAGTGATGGATCTTCTGCCCCTTGTAAGAGAAGCGCGAGGTGCCGTCCGGCATCAGTCCGCGGCCTTGCGTCAAGCGAATCCTCTGGCAGAGATTGGTCTTGGGGTTGAGGCAATATTCGCACTCGCGGCACTCAGGCGTATAGAGCGGGATCACATGGTCGCCTCTTTTGAGCGACGTGACGCCCGGCCCGACATCGACGACGACGCCAGCACCCTCATGCCCCATGATGGCGGGGAACAGGCCCTCGGGATCGGCTCCCGAAATCGTGAACTCGTCGGTGTGGCACACACCCGTCGCCCTGATCTCGACCAGAACCTCGCCCGCCTTGGGGCCCTCGACATCGACCTCGACGATCTCGAGGGGCTTTCCGGCTTCGAAGGCAACAGCGGCGCGGGATTTCATGGAACGGTTCCTTTCATGCGGCATTGAACGGGGCATTGATGAGCAGGCCTGGCCCTGCACATATCGCGAGATGGCGTTTCAGGCCAGTGCCAGAAACCATCCGTTCGCGCAGGCGGAAATAACATCCGTGTCCGTCATCGTCTGCGTGCCTCTCGAATCTGCCGCGGAGGTGAGAACGTAGGGATTGCACGGGGCATCCGTCCTAGTCTCCGGTGTCATAAGAGGTTGTTGTTTCTGATGAAGAAAGTGCTGTTTCTCCTGCTTGGTATTGCCGTCGTTACAGGTGCAGCCCTTGGCGTGCGGCAGAGCGGGATCGACCTTGCAGCACTGGTGGGCCTGCAGAAGGGCGCCACCGTGGCTGAAAAACCGGCAGGCCAGCAGGCAGGCAGCCCCGCCCAGGGCGGCCAGCGGCAGGGCCGGGGGCCTTCTCCGGTTGCAACAGCGCGCGCCGCCTCTTCCCAATTGAGTGATGATATCGCCGCCATTGGCACGCTTTTGGCGGATGAATCGGTCTCGATCGCGCCTGAAACCAGTGGCCGCGTGGCGCGCGTGCTGTTCGAGGAAGGTGCGGCGGTTGCTGCCGGAACCGAGTTGTTCAAGCTCGATGCCGATCTTGCCAATGCGGCATCGGCCGAGGCCAAGGCACGGCTGGACCTGGCGGAAGCAAACTTCACGCGTAACCAGACCCTGCGGAAATCCGGCAACGTGGCCCAGAGCACGTTCGACGCGGCTTCAACGGAGCGCGAGGTGGCGCGTACAGCGGTCGAATCGGCGGACGTCTTGCTGAAGAAGCTCACCATTACCGCGCCTTTTTCCGGCACGCTGGGTTTCCGCGCCGTTTCGGAAGGCGCCTATGTGACGGCAGGCCAGCCGCATTCGCCGATCATTGCCTGATGAGATTACCGAACCCGCAATCTCGAAGGTCGAGGCGGATGCGCAGCCGATCATGTTCATCGTCATGCAGTCGGATTCGATGAATGCGCTGGAACTGACCGATTATGTCGACCGCTTCGTCGTCAACCGCATCAAGAACCTTGATGGCGTCGCCGATGTCAGCGTCAACGGCGAGCGCCGCTACTCCATGCGGGTGTGGATCGATCCCCCGCGCCTCGCGGGCTATGGCCTCACAGTGCAGGATGTGGAGAGCGCCATTCGCAACCAGAATGCCGATATTCCGGCAGGCCGCATTGAAAGCACGCAGCGTGAGTTCACCGTGCTGTCGCGCACGTCATTGGGCACGGCGGATGAATTCGCGCGCATCATCCTGAAGCAGGCGGGCGGATTGCAGGTGAAGCTCGGCGATGTGGCGAAGGTCGAACTCGGCACGGCGGATGTGCGCCGCGAGAGCCGCTACAATGGCACCACGGCAATCTCGATCGGCATCGTCAAGCAGGCGGTGGCCAATCCGCTGGACGTGGCCCGCGCCGTGGGCGAGATCATCCCGCGTCTCAACGCCGATCTGCCGGAGGGAACGTCCGCCTCCATCGGATTTGATTCCACCGTCTTCATCGACCGTTCCATCGAGAACGTCTTCACCACCATTCTCGAAGCCACTGGCCTCGTGCTGGTCATCATCTTCCTGTTCCTGCATTCCTTCCGTGCGGCCCTCATTCCCGTCGTCACCATCCCGGTGTCGCTCATCGCCACCTTCGCCATCATGTATGCGGCGGGCCTCACCGTGAACACGCTGACTCTGCTGGCCATGGTGCTGGCCATTGGCCTTGTGGTCGATGACGCCATCGTGGTGCTTAAGAATATCTTCCGTCATGTGGAAGAAGGGATGCAGCCCTTCGAGGCCGCCATCAAGGGCGCGCGCGAGATCGGCTTCGCCGTCATCAAGATGACGCTCACGCTCGCCGCCGTCTACGCCCCCATCGCCTTCACGCCAGGGCGCACGGGGCGCCTGTTCCTCGAGTTCGCCATCACGCTCGCGGGCGCCGTCATCATCTCGGGCTTCGTGGCACTCACGCTCACGCCCATGATGTGCTCGAAGCTCCTGAAGCACTCGGACAAAAGAACCTGTTCAGCCGCATCGTCGAGGGTTTCCTCGGCAGCGTCGAGAATGGCTACAAATCCACATTGGGATTGGCGCTGAAGCTGCGCTGGCTTGTTCTGCTTATCGCTTTGGGCGTTGGCGCCGGCGGCGGTTGGCTCTTCACGCAGATCAAGTCGGAGCTTTCCCCGGTTGAGGATCGCGGCACCATCATCATCTCCGGCAGCGCGCCGGAAGGCGCCAGTTTCGGCTACACTCAGCGTTATGCGTGCCAGGTCGAGGATATTCTTGCCAGCACGCCTGAACTCCAATCTTTCCTCATGATCGTCGGCTCGCAGGAGGTGACGAGTTTCAATTCCTTCGCGCGCCTGAAAGACTGGTCCGAGCGCGACGTGAAGCAGCAGGAGGTGACGCAATCGCTGCTGCCGAAGTTCCGCAAGATCGCGGGTGTGCAGGCTTCCGCGTCCAATCCCGCATCGCTTGGCGTGCGCGGTTTCGGCAAGCCGTTCCAGTTCGTCATCCAGTCGTCCGCATCCTATGCGGAGATCAACGACATCGCCAATGCGATGGTCGACAAACTCAACGGCAATCCGGGCCTTGCCGACATCGATACCGACATGCGGCTCAACAAGCCCGAAGTCGAAGTCGAGATCGACCGCGACCGCGTGGCGGATCTGGGGCTGGACATCTCGTTGATCGGCCGCACGCTCGAAACACTGCTGGGCGGGCGCAATGTTTCGACCTTCCAGATCGGCTCCCAAGATTATGATGTGACGGTGGCGCTCCCCGCCGAGGACCGCTCCTCTCCCGAAACATTGTCCCGCATCTTCGTGCGCTCGGTCAAGGGCGACATGGTGCAGTTGTCGAATGTGGTGAAGACGCGACAGTCGGTAGCGCCGCGTGATCTCCGCCGCTTTAACCAGCTTCGCGCCATCACCATCGAGGCCAATCTGGTGCCGGGCTACACGCTGGGCGAGGCGATCGCGGCGGTCGAGCAGGCGGCAGCGGACGTGCTGCCCGAAGGCACCGTCACTGATCTCACCGGACAGGCGCGCGAGTTCCGCGATGCGAGTTCGAACCTCGCACTTGTCTTCCTCATGGCGCTGGCCTTCATCTACCTCGTGCTCGCGGCGCAGTTCGAGAGCTTCCGCGATCCCGTCATGATCATGGTGTCGGTGCCCCTGTCGATGACGGGTGCGCTCTGGCTCACAGGCGGCACGCTGCACGTCTATTCGCAGATCGGGCTTGTGACGCTCATCGGCCTCATCACCAAGCACGGCATCCTCATCGTCGAATTCACCAACAAGCTGCAGGAAGAAGGCCGCGAGCGGCGCGAGGCTATCATCGAGGCGGCGGGCCTTCGCCTCCGGCCCATCCTGATGACGACGGCTGCGATGATCCTCGGTGCCATGCCGCTTGCACTGGCAACGGGCGCGGGTGCCGAAAGCCGCCAGCAGATCGGATGGGTCATCGTCGGCGGCATGTCGCTCGGCACAGTGCTGACGCTCTTCGTCGTGCCTTGCGTCTATGCGGTGATGGGTTATCGCCCGAAGCCAAAGGCATCTCCAGTCATGACCTTAATGCCGGCAGAATAATTGTGATTTCAACCTCTCCCGCACAGCGGGAGAGGACGCCCGGGAAGCGGGCCGGTGAGGGGCTGCGGGAAACTTAGAGGGCTTGACTTCCCCTCACCTGCCTCTGGCGCGGCCGTCCTCTCCCGCTTGCGGGAAGTTTGCACAAATCAGTATTTTGTGATTCCTGATGTTTGAGAACGGGAGGATTGCTGGGATGGCCGAGCGGGATGTGGGACAGCTGAGTTTTTCGGATGCG